>DATMUQ010000771.1:0-4561 GCA_035563795.1 Terriglobales bacterium
CTCTCCCGTGCGGCCATCGCCGATGCGATTTCGACGATTCTCGATGGCGGCAGCTATGCCCCCCATGAAGGCATCGCCGAAGCCAAGCCGGATATCGAAGCCGAGGAGCTCGACGACGCGGTGCGTTGCCGCTTCGAGCTGCTCACCAACCAGCAGCGCAAGGTGCTGGAACTGATGGCAGCGGGCCTCCTGAACAAGCAGATCGCCCATGAGATCGATGTGCAGATCACCACGGTGAAGGCACATGTCTCCAGCCTGCTGCAGAAACTCGGCGTTTCAAGCCGCACCCAGGCCGTCATTCTCTATCAGAAATACAATAAATCCCCGTCAGTGCCGAATCGACGCGATCAGCGCTCGTAGCCGCGCCGGCTTGATCGGCTTCATCAGCAAGCTCACGGCAGGCAGCAACTGCACCAGCTGCTGCACCTCATTGTTCCGATCAGCGGTGATGACGGCAGCGGGGATGGTCTCGCCCAGCTGATGGCGAACCGCAGAAATGAGATCTGTCCCGATCCGGCCATTATCCAGATGATAATCGGCCAGCAGGATATCTGGCCGGCCGAAATCATGATCGATTGCGGCGATTGCGGCCTCCTCATCCGGCACGGCGATCACGCGGCATTGCCAGGTATCCAGCAGGCTGCGCATGCCATCCAGAATGTCCCGATCATTATCGACAACGAGAACGCGCGTACCGGCGATGCTGCTGGCGGCGGGCAGTGCGCGCTGATCGAGCGTGATTGTCTCGGTCACGTCATTCGCCACGGGGACAAGGACCGAGAACATCGACCCTCTGCCCAGACGCGACCGCACCTGGATCGGGTGATTGAGCAGCCGGCTGATCCGCCGCACAATCGACAGCCCGAGCCCATAGCCCTTCTCACTGCCTTCGCCGGAAGAAAGTCGGTGAAACTCCTCGAAAATATCGTCGAGCTTGTCCTGCGGTATGCCGATGCCCGTGTCGAAGACCTGCAGCTCGATACTGCTGCCGCGACGACGTGCGCCGAACAGGATGCGGCCGCGCGAGGTATAGCGGCAGGCATTGGTGAGGAAGTTCTGCAGCAGGCGCCGCAGCAGCCGGGGATCGGTATAGACGCTCTGTCGGCTGGGGAGCGCAGTGAAGCGCAAACCATGTTGCTCCGCCAGCGGCGCGATATCATCCCGCAGGGAACGCATCAGCGTATCGAGCGAAACGCGCTGGATCTCCGCATCCACCCGCCCAGCATCGAGCTTCGATATATCGAGCAGGATGTTGAGCACATCCTCGATATTGCCAAGGGCCCGGTCCACCTTCCCCATCAGCGGGCTGAGCTGGCCGCGCGGGCGTTCCGACAACATCGCAGCGACGAAAAGCCGTGCCGCATTGAGGGGCTGCAGGAGATCGTGACTGGCATCGGCCAGAAACTGGGTCTTGCTGATATTGGCCCGCTCGGCCTCCACCTTCGCCGCTCGCAATTCCCGGGTAACGCGCCGACGCTTCTCGACTTCCTGCGACAGAGCCTCATTTGATTTCTGCAGCGAGGCCGTGCGTTCTTGCACCCGCCGTTCCAGCTCTTCATTGGCGGCTTCCAGGATCTTCTGGGCGCGCCGACGCTCGGTGATGTCCTGGATCAAGGTGAAGAAGCCGACCACCTGCCCGCGCCCATTGCGATGCGGCACATAGGTCGCGAGGCCGAAGCGCGCCTCTTCGCCAGCCGATGACAGGGGAATATCGAAAATGGTGGTCGCCCCGCCCAGGGCCCGCTCGATATGGGGCCGCCGCAAGGCATATTCCTCGGGACGCAGCACATCCCGCAGGCAGCGCCCGATGATACGCCCCCCTTCCGGCATGAAATTGGCCCGGTAGGCGCGGTTGGCGAACTGGTAGCGCTCCTGGCTGTCGATATAGCTCATCATGGTCGGAATGGCATTGGCGAAGAGCCGTGTCCGCTCCTCGCTGTCATGCAGCGCTTCCTCGACCAACCGGCGATCAGTGATCTCCACATAGGAGGTCACGAAGCCGCCATCCGGCATCGGGTCGCATTCGACCGAGAACCAGCGACCATTGACCGAGACCTCGATCGGGGCCAGATCCAGTACCCGGGAGATGGCGGAGCCGCTGCCAAGCTCCGGCACGCCACGTCGGTCATTGAAGTGCTGGAAACTGCCAAAGCTCGACCCCGGGGTCAGCAAGGTCGCTGGCAGGCCGAGAAGCTCACCATAGCGCCGGTTCGCCGTTGTCAGATGATGCTTGTTGTCGAACACGGCGACGCCGATCGACATGCTCTCCAATGTCGCCTGGAGATGGGCCGAGGTCTCCGCCAGCACCCGCTCGCGTTTCTGACGCTCCTCGTCCTTGAGGTCGGTGATGTCGGTATAGATCGAGGCGATGCCGCCCTCTATCGACCGCCGGTCATTGACCTGGACCCATTTCCCGGAGGAGAGGCCGTAGATCCAGCGATTGGCCCCGCCCCGCCGTGTCGCATGCCGCTGTTCGAGGTGTCGCTGTATCCATTCATCATAGGGGGCGTCATCGATGACATTGATGCATTTTTCGAAAATCGCCATCTGCATCAGCTGGTCGAAAGTGATGCCGGTACGAATGCGGTCGGTGATTTTCGGCCAAAAATCGAGGAATTTACGATTGAAGAGGATGAGACGATCCTCCGGGTCGAAAATGGCAAATCCTTCCGAAATGCTGTCGATGGCGTCCTGCAGACGATTTTGCGTCGTATGGCTGACAATGATGGCGGCGTTCAATTCCTGGTTGGAAATTTCCACCGCCTGCAGGGCTTGTTCCAACTCCCGGGTGCGGTCACGGACCTTGCGATCAAGCAGGATGGCGGTCTGGAAGAGATGATAGGCGTTACCTTGGATGTCATGGCTGTGCTCCACCCGCTGCATCAAGGCGCGGTTGATTTCCCGCAACTTGGCATTTTCCCGCTCCAGCCGGGCAATTTCGGCGGATGTCGCGGTTTCTTCCGGGATGGTCTGCGACGCCACGTCATTGCTCATGAGGCGTTGCCTCCAAAGGCGATACCGGTAAAGGTCTGACTCATATGCATCATCCCGAACTGCTCGCCATAGGTGTTGAAGCCGATGACATTATTGCGGGAGAGCAGATCGGAGACGCGCGGTAACAGCTGCGTCTGTTCCATTTCAACATAACGCAGAATGCAATCGAACGCGACCACAGCGTCTATCTTGCCGAGATCCCGGTTGAGCCGATCGAACAGATTTTCGAGATTGGTGACCAAATCGCCACTACGCGCAATGCTGAGCACGATCCCCTCATCGATCGCACAGAAGAATTGCAGGCAATCGGCATCATCGACCTTCTGGATGCCGCGCACGTAATGCCGGCCACCGGCCCGGACGACCAGGGGATGCGATGCGAAGACATAGGGGTTGAGGTCTTCCCGCTTCAATCCCAGCATCTGGGCATATTCCTGGGCGGCGGGCTCAGCATTGAGCTGCATCACCAGGCGCCGGCTAGGATCGGCCCTGGTCACCACCAGCTTGTGCTCCAACGGTTCGAAATGCTGGGTCTGGAAGACGCGAAAATCAAGATCCGTCGACGCGAGGACGAGGATTGCTGCGTTGGTCAGGACCCGGTCATTGACGAAGATATTCGGTTCCTCGGAGGTCGGGTTGTTGCCGGCCGATCCACCGATCAGCGGCACATGGCCGAGTGCATCACCGACGGCACTGGCGAGCGCCTCTTCGCGCATGGCGAGCCCGTCATTAATCAGCAATGCGAAGGTCCGCGGCTGATCGAACCGGCGGCTGACATTCTCGTGGCTCTGCAACAGCTCTTTGGTAGCAGAAATGCCGGCGGCAATGTCGAAATTGGCGAGATGCTCACTGACCTGCAGCGAGACGGCGAAATGCTGGCGCGGCAGACTGATCCCGGTGATACTGCCGTGACGATGACCTACCGGGGTTATCTCTCCGGCCGTGGTGCAGCCGATGACCGTCTGCTGGGTACCATGCGACCGTATGGCAGCGGCGATATCGGCAACATGGAATTGCGGCGAGCAGAACAGAAGGACGATTTCTGAATCGTCAGAGGCAATCTGGTTGAGAATCTCCTGAACCGCTGCGGTAACATCCGTCTTCATCGACATTCCCCGGCGGATCGCATTCTGTACCGGCCCATTGGCCACGCGCTCGACCGTTCCTGGTTCCAGCATATTTGCCTCCCTCGTGACTATTTTTGTTTATTGGTGATCCTAGCACTCCGCGATTGAACTGGTTGAATTATTCCCCGAACTTATCTCGATCCAAAGTCTAATTTCGAATGTCACGGTCTTCTCGTTAGCATTCACCCTGATCAGACGACGATCTTGGTAAACCCGTCCACCGAAAGGCAAATGGGCAACGGGCGGGACCGTTCAATTTCCAGTGGGAGGCACAGATGGATGTCCGGGCTGCTTTGGCGATAGAAGCGGGCAAGCCGCTCAGCATTGAAACCGTGCAACTGGAAGGCCCGAAGGCCGGGGAAGTCCTGGTCGAGATCAAGGCGACCGGCATCTGCCATACCGATTACTTCACCCTGTCGGGCGCCGATCCCGAAGGCCTG
>DATMUQ010000772.1:0-4288 GCA_035563795.1 Terriglobales bacterium
TCTGAGGCAAGCGACCATCCGTCAAGCGGATTCCGGCGATGCTTTTGTGACGCCGCCGCCCATACCGGCCGGCCGCCATGTCTTAACGATTTTGCCGGCATCACATCGTCGCCTGTACCCGCAGATAACCCCGCAGGTAACGTGGCCGATCTGGCACAAAGCACTCGTAAACAGCTTCCTGTCCGTGCAAGTCAGCAATGATGTCATGAAGCGGCAACAGAGTGCCGGTTAGTCTGCATCCCTTGCTTTGCCGTCACGGCGCTTGATCCCCGCATTACAGATCGCCAGGAGAGCCATATGGATGCCAAGACCCCGGAAGAGCAATTGCGCGATGCCGTGAGCGACGCGGCCCATAAGCCGCATGCCGCCCATCCCAGCCCGAGCCATGGCTGGCGCCCGGAACGCTGCGACCAGGTCGCCCTGGTGCTGCAAGGCGGCGGTGCGCTCGGCGCCTATCAGGCCGGCGTCTATCAGGCGCTGCATGAAGAGAATATCGAGCCCGACTGGGTGTCGGGCGTTTCCATCGGCGCCATCAATTCGGCGATCATCGCCGGCAATCCGCCGCATCAGCGCCTGGATAAATTGCGCGCCTTTTGGGAGCGCATCACCGATCGCCGTGTCTGGCTCTATACGCCGGATGGCGACATCTTCCGCATGGCGCGCAATGCCACCAGCGCCTGGATGACGATGACCCTGGGCCAGCCCGGCTTCTTCGGGCCGCGCAATCCCGGCCCCTGGGCGAGCCTCGCCGGTGCTCGTGACTCCACCAGCTATTACGACAGCGCGCCGTTGCGCGACACCTTGCTGGAACTGGTCGACTTCACCCTGCTCAATCGCGGCGATGTGCGCTTCTCGGTTGGCGCCGTCAATGTCCTCAGCGGCAACTTCCTCTATTTCGACAATGCCAAGGATGTCATCGAGCCCGAGCATATCATGGCGAGCGGCGCTTTGCCGCCGGCCCTGCCGATGGTGAAGATCGGTACGGATTACTTCTGGGATGGCGGCATCGTCTCCAACACGCCGCTGCAATACCTGCTCGACCTCGACGAGAACATCAACAGCCTGGTCTTCCAGGTCGATCTCTTCAGCACCCGCGGCGCCCTGCCGCGCGACATCCATGACGTGATGGGCCGCCAGAAGGACATCATGTATTCCTCGCGCACCCGCTATAACACCGATGTCTATCGTCGCCTGCGCAACTGGAAGGACCACACCTACCGGGCGCTGGCCAAGGTGCCGGACGAGCTGCTGAATGACGCCGAACGCAAGATGCGCGACGAACTGGCCGACATGCCGGAGATCACCATCCTGCATCTCATCTATCAGCAGAAGTCCTATGAGGGCCATGCCAAGGATTACGAATTCTCCGCCACCTCCATGCGCGAGCATTGGCAGAGCGGCTACGAGGACACCAAGCGCACCCTGAAGCGCAAGGACTGGCTCGCCATGCCGCCGGAAGGGGCAGGCTGCGTCATCCACGACGTGCACCGGGAAGAGATGTGAGCGAGCGGCGCGGCCAGCGTTGGACTTGAGCTGCCGTTATTCGGTCAAGTCTCGAGGCAATATCTCTGCTGCTCCCCCCCTCTCCCCACCCCTCCCCCGCGAGGGGGGAGGGAGCTCTGCTCGGCTGGATTGGATATCGAGCCAGATTGGCTGCGCATCTGCCATAGCGCGCTCACGGTACGAGCTTTTACATTGTTGGATGGCACGGTAGCACTCCCTCCCCCCTCGCGGGGGAGGGTTGGGGAGAGGGGGCCTTTGAATTCCAACCGCGCCCACCGTCAACGAGAATGATAGTCGAGAGAGTACCTACGCCTTCGTCACGGTGTTGTGGCGCTTGCCGAACAGCATGGTGACGTTAATGCGGCGGTTCTCGTAGCCTTCGCGGAAATTGACCGTGCCGGTCTCGTGGAAGAGGTCGGAATTGAACATGACGGCGCGGTTCTGGCGATGCGGCACGTTGATCGCCTGCGCCCCGCTCTCGGCGATGAAAGTGCGGATCGCCTGCTCGTCCTTGTTATAGGTGTTGAAGTCCCAGTCGAGCGGCGCTTCCTTGTCCCAGACCTTGAGGCCGCCGCCATCGGGATCGAGATTGGCTTCGTCCGGCGTGATCCAGAAATTGACGTTCACAGCGGCGAAATCGGCATGGATGGGAATGCCGGCCAGCTTGTGATCGTATTTGAAGGCCCACATCTTGGCGACCGGATGGCCGTCGAAAATCGACGGCAAGGCGGCCGCCAGTTCGCGCGCGATCTGCAGCAGCAGCGGGCAGCAGAAGCCGCCTTCGATGAAGCTGCCGACATAGCCATTGGCGAAGCGGAACTCGCTCCAGATGGTCGAGGTGAGGCAGAAGCGGCGCAAGGCGGTCAACGCGGTCGGCGTCAGCAGGCCGTCGAACCAAGTGATGCCGGGCCCGCGCTGGTGATAATCCGCCTCGATCCCGCGCCAGTCGAGGGTCGGATTGACGGCCGGACCCGCGATTGCCGTCTCGGCATCCCACAGCAGCAGCCGGTTATAGCTGGGCGCCAGCCGCGCCTGTGCCGCTGCCGGCAGCTCGACCGTGACCTCGCCCATCTTCGCCGCCGGCAGCCCGCCGAGCGCGCGCTGATGATCGGCGATGACTTGATCGGCCTCGTCACCGATCAGGCCCTGGCGCCGCAGGTAGCCGAGCTGTTCGATGTCATGGCGCAGCTTCACCGGCGTGGTGCGGAGGAAATAGGTGGGATTGCGCTGGCCTTGCGCACCGGGTGCGAAACGCAGCCTCGTCGCGATATGGAAGGCCCGCATCGCCTCATCGGCCCGGTCCATGTCGAGCAGCAGATTGCCGAGATTGTGCTGCGCGTCGGCGAAGTTGGGATTGAGCACGATGGCGCGCTGATAATGCTCAAGCGCCAGAGCGTAGTCGCCACTATCGCGCAGCAGGCGGCCGAGATTGAAATGAGTGATGGCCGATTTTGTGTCCAGCTTGAGGACCTGCTCGAAGGCTGACCGCGCCGCTGCTGTCTGCCCGTCCTTGGCGAGAGCCGTCGCCAGGTTGCCGAGGATACCGGCATGTTTCGGCAGGATCGCCTGAGCGCTCTGCAGCCGCTCGATTGCCTTCGCCAAGGTCTCCTGCTGCTCATCGAGGATCGCCAGTTGCAGCCAGGCATCGGGGATCTCGCGGTCAAGCTCGATCGCCCGCTCGAGATGCGGCCGCGCTTGCAGCAGCTCGTTGAGGCGCACGAGGACCTGGCCCATCGCCATATGCGCCCCGGCATGATCCGGCACCTGGCGCAGCAGCAGCTCCAATTCCCGCCGGCCGCGCAACAGCTCGCCGCCTTCCAGCCAGAACCGCGCCAGCAGGAAGCGGGCATCGGCATTGCGCGGCTCGCGCTTCAACACCGCCTCGACCCGGCGCCGGGCGCTGGTCAAATCGCCGGCCTGAAAGGCCATGATCGCCGCTTCAAGGGTGTTAGGAGAGGATTGCGGCTGCAAAGCCATCAGGAAGTCCATCAATGGTGATCATCGTCATCTGCGGCGGCATCATAAAGCCGCCTTGCGCATCCGTCGATATCCCGCTGATCGGGCTGAGATGTCATAGCGTTTCTATGCGGCCGTCACCTTCCCCTGGCACAGGCCCCTCACCCCGACCCTCTCCCCACTTCCGTGGGGCGAGGGTGCAGGCTTCCGCTCGGAGAAATTTTTCTCTTTAGCCTATCGACGAGTATCGGCCCAAGTCGACAGGCCTGAGCATAGAGGACCGCTTTCGCTGAAGCTATCTCGCTGCCCCCCTGCTCCCTCGCCCCGCGCCCGTCGGCGTAGGCCGACATTCGTCGGCGGCGCGGGGCGAGGGTTGGGGTGAGGGGTATTACCGCAGATCGGAAATCAGCCGACCCGTTCGATGGCAATCGCCGTTGCTTCACCACCGCCGATGCAGAGCGAGGCGATGCCGCGCTTGAGGCCATGGGCCTGCAGCGCATGCAGCAGCGTCACGATGATGCGCGCACCGGTGGCACCGATCGGATGGCCGAGGGCACAGGCGCCGCCATTGATGTTGATCTTCTCGGCGGGGATCGAGAGATCGCGCATCGCCGCCATCGGCACCACGGCAAAGGCCTCGTTGATCTCGACGAGATCGACATCCGGCATTGACCAGCCGGTCTTTTCCATCAGCTTGCGGATGGCCGGGATCGGCGCGGTGGTGAACCAGGCGGGATCCTGGGAATGGGTGGCATGGCCCTTGATCTCGGCGAGGATCGGCAATCCCGCCCGCTCGGCCGTCGAGCGGCGCGTCAACACCAGGGCAGCG
>DATMUQ010000773.1:0-4666 GCA_035563795.1 Terriglobales bacterium
AGGATATGCCGGGCTATCATTCGACCGGACGTTCGGCTGCCCTGTTCACCCGTAATTACGGCCCCGCCGCCGTCCGTGCCGTCAGTGCCGTCAGCTACGACTTCTTCCAATCGCCGCCCGAAGGCTTCACCGATCATCCCCTGCTGACACCCCGCGGCGGGCTGAGCGTGGCTTTCACGGGTGAGGAGGCGAAGCTCGACAAGATCAAGGTACTGGGAAGCGACGCCCATCCGATCCATGAGCTGACCGTGGCGGAAGCGATGCAACTGGCGCCGCTGTTGCGCGCCGATCTCCTCGCCCGGGCGGTCTACGAACCCGGCGTTCTCGACATGGATGTCGATGCCATTCATCGCGGCTTCCTGAAGGGCTTTGCCGCCCGCGGCGGCCAGGTCATTACCGACCGGACGGTGACGGGCCTGACCCGGGACGGCAATGCCTGGCAGGTGATGACTCCCAAGGGCAGCTATCGCGCCACCATCGTCATCAATGCGGCCGGCGCCTGGGCCGACCGTATCGGCCAGCTCGCCGGTGCCAAGCCGATCGGCCTAGTGCCGAAGCGCCGCACCGCCATCCTGATCGACCCACCGACCGGGATCGATATCAAGGCCATGCCCCTGGTCGATTTCTCTGGCGGCGAGACCTATATCAAGCCGACCTCCGGCAAGATTATGGCCTCGCCCGGCGACGAGACGCCGGTGGAGCCCCAGGACATCCAGCCCGACGATATGGATGTCGCGGTGCTGGCCGACTGGCTGGAACGGCATACCGCCATCACCATCCGCCGCATCGACCATAGCTGGGCGGGGCTGCGCAGTTTCGTTTCCGACGGAGTCCCGGTGGTCGGCTTCGATGCCACGCAGCCGAATTTCTTTTGGCTTGCCGGCCAGGGCGGCTTTGGCATCATGATGTCTGCAGCCCTGGGACAACTGACGGCAGCGCTGGTCAGTGGGGCGGGGTTGCCGCCGGAATTTGTCGAGCAGGGCTTGCAGGAAAGCGCGCTTTCACCCGCCCGCTGCCAGGTTTAAGCGCACAAGCGGGCAATCATGTGCGGCCAGTCCCATGGGAGTGACGGCCGACACAATTCAAGCTGGACTTCATCTTTGCGGTGCAACCAATTCTGAGTTAAGCTTTTTTCAACCGACAGCCGTGACAATGGTGGCATCATGAATGAAGGGGATGACCATATGTTGCCGCAACGTAAAGGCAGCGAACGCCGCCTCTCGCCGCGTTATGCCGTCAATTTGCCCACCCATCTGGTGATCCAGGGGGTTGATGCCGAATGCCGCCTGATCGACATTTCCGCCAGCGGTGCCCTGCTGAAGACCAACCGCGCTGCTGTCGTCGGCGACAAGGTTTCGGTCGACCTGCCGGGCCTCGGCCCGACCATCGGGACGGTCGTCCGCATCTCGGAATCACATATGGCGATTGCCTTCCCCGGCCTGCTGGTGATCAATCACCTGATCCATACCAAGCCGCATCTGTGCGAATAGCCGACGCCACAGCCAGCATCGCCAAAGAAATATAAAATCAGCTGGTTAGGGCGCCGCGCGCAGCGCGCACATCACTCAGGAAATCTTCAGGAATTCGAGACGCTGGACCAGTTCGGCCAGCTCGAATTCCGTCATTTCCTGGTTGCGCGACAGCTCCAGATGAAGACGGCCGGTGCCAAGATCGACCACCACCGCTTCGCGCTTGCGCCGATAGCGTTCGGGCATAATGAACAGGTGATCGCCGATCTGCAGGCTTTCGGTGTTCGGCGTCAGGATACAGGCACCGCCCTGCGAGACGTTGCGATAATTGGTGATCGCAAGCGTTCTGCGGCTGTTGATGTCATCGAACACCAACATGGCCGTGCCGTCATAGCCGAAGCGCTCATGGCGCCGCTTGTTTGTCTCTTCCACCACATCCCCCCAAGGATGCTTGGTCGTTTCGACCGGGCGGCAGGATCATACGGGAAAACCGCGGTTTAGGCCAGCAATCCGACCATTCGCCTAGGTTTTTCCCGGCCCATGGCCCACTCGAAGCCCCGATTTCGACCGGATCCCGCCACCGGACCGAGCCGTTATTTGCACTCTGCCGGGGAAACTTGTTAAATAATTGAAATTGCTTGGAAGCGCCGGGACCGCCCGGGACAACCCGGTCAGAGGCCACGCTTCCGTCAATTCGGTCGTTGCAGGTAAGGAAGGCATGGACGGGCAATTGCGATCGGATGTCCTGCTGGTCGAGGACACTTTTTCCATGGCCAGGATCTTTCAGGAATATCTGCGGCGCGGCCCGTATAACGTGCGCCATTGCGATAATGGCCGGACCGCCATCAAGGAGATCAGCCGCAACCCGCCGGATGCCGTGTTGTTGGATCTCCGCCTGCCGGATATCGACGGTCTCGATGTCCTGCGCCACATCCGCAACAACAATCTGCCGACCGCGACCGTGGTGATCACCGCCGACGGGTCGATCAGCACCGCCGTCGAAGCCATGCGCGAAGGCGCCTATGACTTCCTCGTCAAACCCTTCAATGCCGACCGGCTGCTGATCACCCTCAACAACGTGCTGGAACGCCGCCGCCTCTCGACCATGGTGGCAACCCTCAGCGGCAATTTCACCCAGCCGGAATTCTGCGGCTTCATCGGCACCTCCGAGGTGATGCAGTCGGTCTACCGGATGATTGCCGCCGCCGCCTCCAGCAAGGCCACGGTCTTCATCACCGGCCAATCCGGCACCGGCAAGGAAGTGGCGGCCCAGGCGATCCACAGCATTTCGCCGCGCGCCAGCGCACCTTTCATTCCGCTGAACTGCGCTGCCGTCCCCAAGGACTTGTTGGAAAGCGCCATCTTCGGCCATGTCAAAGGTGCCTTCACCGGCGCACAGACCGACCGCGAAGGTGCTGCCGTCACCGCCGATGGCGGCACCCTGTTCCTCGATGAAATCTGCGAGATGTCGATCGAGCTGCAGCCGAAGCTGCTGCGATTCCTGCAGACCGGCAGCTTCCAGCGGGTCGGCAGCGACCGGGTAGAAAGCGTCGACGTCCGCATCCTCTGTGCCACCAACCGCGACCCGATGACCGAGGTCGCTGCCGGGCGTTTCCGCGAAGACCTGTTCTACCGCCTGCATGTCCTCAACATCATGCTGCCGCCTCTGCGTGAGCGCGGCGACGACATCATGCAGCTGGCCGAGCACTTCCTCGAGGAATATGCCAAGGAGGAGAACAAGAACTTCACCGGCTTCAGCAGCGAGACCGAAAACCTGCTGCGGACCTATAACTGGCCCGGCAATATCCGCCAGTTGCAGAACCTCATCCGCAATACCGTCGTCATGCATGGCGGGCCGGTGGTGACACCCAATATGCTTCCCGCCCATCTCGCCAAGATGCCGCATCTGGAAGCCGTCCCCATGGCAATCATGCCGGCCCAGACAGCCATCGCGACACCGTCGACGACAGGCGATATGGAGACGATCCGGCCATTGGCGGAAATCGAACGCGAGGCGATCGAAGCCGCGATCGCCCTGTGTGACGGCAATATCCCGCGCGCGGCGGCGGCGCTCGGGGTCAGCCCCTCGACGCTGTACCGCAAGCGGCAGAGCTGGGACTCATCCCTCGCGGTGTGACGCCAATTCGCCGCGCAATCCCTGGAATTCGCTACATTCCGCAGCCGTGACGACGAGCAGCTTCGGCAAGGCGGCATCGATCTTATCGGTTTCCAGATGATCGGCGGCGAGCTGCAGCTCGCGCGCCAGCATACCGGTCTCGACCAGGCCAAAGCTCTGGGCCGTGCTTTTCAGTGAATGGGCATGGCGCGCCAGTTCCGGCCAGGCCTCTGCGGCCCGCGTCGTCTTCAGCGCTTCCAGCCGGTTTGCCGTTTCCTCGAGGAACTGCAGCGACAGGCGCAGGAAGACGTCCTTGCCGATATCGGCGATGAGTTGATCGATGGTCGTGCGGTCGAGCATCGACTAGTAACCTGCGGTCAGGCCGAAATCGATCGGCAGGCAGGCGCCGACCAGCGGCGCCAATTCCGGGGCGCTGATGGCATAGACGAAGGCAGCGATCTCCTCCGGCTTCGAAAAACGCGCCTTGTCGCCTTGCGGATATTTGGCGAGGAGATTGCGCTTGTAAGCCGCCGGGTCGCCCTCGCCATAGGTATTGGCCTGGAATTCGATCATCGGCGTCTGGATATCACACGGACAGACGGCATTGACCCGGATGCCACGGGGCGCCAGTTCCAAAGCGAGCGCCTTGGTGAGGAGCGAGATGCCGCCCTTCGAGGCACAATAGACCGCCGCCCCTTTATTGCCGATCAGCCCGGCATCGGACCCGATATTGATGATCTGGCCACCGGTCTTTTCCAGTTCCGGAATGGCAAATCGGCAGGCGAAGAAGCTGCCCTTGAGATTGATGTCGATGATGCGATCCCAATCGGCTTCCGTGACCTCATCGGCGGCGCCTTCGAGCCAGACGCCGGCCGCATTGACCAGGAGATCGAGGCGACCGCTGCGCGCGATGGTGGTCGCCACCATGCGCTCGCAATCCGCTGTCCGGCTGACATCGACGGCAACGCCGAAGCTGCCCTGGCCGAGTTCGGAGGCAAGTTTGTCGGCCTTGTCCTGTGACAGATCGGCAATGGCAGCGGCGGCACCGGCCACCGCGAAACGCCGGGCGATCGCCTGGCCG
>DATMUQ010000774.1:0-7362 GCA_035563795.1 Terriglobales bacterium
TCGCCGTTGAAGATGTAGATATCCGCCTTGTTGTCGCCGTTGAAATCGCCGACGATCAGGCGGTCATGCTGGGCGAGGCCGCCCCAGCCCGGGATGTCGCCGTCATAGCGTGCGGTCATCGTCAGGTTCGAGGCTGAGGCACGGAACATGCCGACATAGCTCATGCTCCAGTCATCGCCGTTGAAGATATAGAGATCGTCCTGGCCGTTGCCGCTGAAATCGCCGACGAAGAGCTGGTCGTGGCGGGCGAGGCCGCCCCAGCCGGGGATATCGCCGTCGAAGCGGTGCACCAAATTGAAGCCGGTGCCGGAGGATCGCAGCATGGCGACATAGGTCATTGACCAGTCGTCGCCATTGAAGACGTAGAGATCCTTCTTGCCGTCGCCGGTGAAGTCGCCGACATAGAACTTGTCGTTGCGGGCGAAGCCGCCCCAGCCGGGAATGTCGCCGTCATAGCGGGCGATCAGCCGCAGGCCGTTATTGCCGTCATCGGCCAGCAGGCCGAGATAGGGCATGACCCAGTCGTCGCCGTTGAAGACGGCAACCTCGTCCTTGCCGTCGCCGTTGAAGTCGCCGATGTAGAAATGATCATTGGGCTTGAACTGCCAGGATCCGGGCACGCGTTCGACCGCGCTGGAGACGAAATCGAGCTGTGCCCCGTTCGAGCGAAAGATCTGGATCGAATTATCGGCATGGACCAGCACGTCGCTGCGCCCGTCGCCGTTGAAGTCGCCGGCATAGCAGTTGAGGAAATGATGGCCGGTCCAGTTGTCATACTGCCGCTTGAAGGAGGTATAGCAGATCGGGCAGTAAGGCGGGGAATTGCTGCGCATGCGGCAGTTGACGACGGGGCGATAGATGCCGGTCTGGTTGGTGTTGCCGCCCTCGAAGATGCCGACATCCTGGTTGTCGTCCCAGGTGGCTGGCTTGGTGCCCTGGTTGTAATCCGCACAGGCGCCGACGCCGGTCGGCACAGGAGTCGAGGGGGCGATGAAGTTACCCCATTTGGTGGTGGCGCGGTCGGTGTTGATGGTGAGGTCAACGGCCCCGGGCTCGCTGCCGGTATAGGCGCCGTCGACGCAATATTCATCCGCCAGGCCGCCCAGGCCATGGCCGAATTCATGCGCGATCACGTCCCAGCTGTCGCCCAGCGTCACATGGGCCCGTCCGTTGCCGCCGCAGCCGCCATAGCTCAAGGTGTTGAGGACGATCAGCACGAAGTTGTAGTCGGGCACCCATTTTTTCAGGGCGGCCTTGATCCGGCTGTCCGTGTCGGTGCCATATTCCATCCAGCAATGCGCCCAGGAACCGCTGAAGATCATGTTCAGGGCAGTGTTGTGAATGGTCTGGCTGCTGATCGTATCGTCGGATGGATCGGCGGGCGTGCCATGCTCGTCATAGGTCCGGGTGCTGACGCCGGAATCGACGGATTCCAGATTGACCCGGTAGATGTTCCAGGCGGAGGCGTCCTCGAAAAAATAATCATGGGTGAAGACGCCATTGATCAAGGTGTTCTGCACCCAGGTGTTATAGGCCGCCTGATCGCCGGCGGCGAAGCCATCCCCCAGGATCGCCAGGTTGCGTTTCGACCCCGCCGGTCCGGCGGCGCGCAATTGCGTCATACTGTCAGCCATGTCGGGCTCCTCTCAGCATTGTCCGTCGATGTCGAGCGTCAATACAGAACTGCAGCATCACCGGGAGCGATTGCTCCGGGTGTGCGCGTGAGGTGGTATCGGACAAAGTCAGAAATACGATCGCCGGCGACGACGTCAGGACCGTAACCAGACTCTGGAGCCCCCGATCCGATGGCGTGAGATGGAAACTTCCGTTTCCCCCGTTAACCCGCGTAACGATAAACCCGCGTAACGCGTAGCTTCGATGATGAACCCGCTGCGAAAGTTGTCAAGTCACGCTTGTCCGCGCAAAGACGCCGCCTGTCGAAAGCAGCTCGCGTCACCGCACTTCCTGCCGTCACTGCCGCCAGAAGGTGATGGTCAGGCCGCCGCTGACGATGAGGAGGCCGCCGACCACGATCGGCACAGTCGGGGCCTGGCTGAAGACGATCCAGTTGATGGCCTGGGCGACGACAAAAAACAGCGTCACATAGATGCCGAGCAACCGGCCGAAATCCCAGGCCGGCGCATTCACCGTCAGGCCATAGGCGAAGAGCACACCGGCGCCGAGGACGAAGAAGAGCCCGCGCATTGGCCAACTGCCGCTGTTGATGCCGTGCCGCACCAGCGCATCGCCGCCGGCTTCCAGCACCGCCGCTGCCAGCAGAATCAACAGATAGGTGAGTTTCGCCATACTTTCCCCCAGTCCTTCGCTCGCCGGCCGTGTCGCAAGATCACCCGGATATTCACGCGGGTTCGAGATCGTACCGAAACATTAACGACAGATCGCGGCGGTGACAAATTCGCGCGCCGTTCGCAACCTCCGTCAGCTATTCGATCGGATACGGCAAACGTCATTGACGCTTGATCTGCGTCAAGATGGGGTTGATCTAAGCTCATTATTCTGTGCAACCTAATCACGTCGGTTCAATACAACCGGAAGGCGCCGAGCGGTGGCCAATCCGAAGACCTCGTCCTTGCAGATGGTGATGGGGGTAGCATGAACTGGTTGCGGGAAGCCAAAATCAACGCATCTCATCGACCCTGGCGGCGAGCGCTCTGTGCTGCCCTGTTCGCGGGCGCCTTGATGTGTCCGAATCTCGGCATCGCCCAGGATGAACAGGCTGCGGCGCCGAATGCGGCCGAAGCAAATGCGGCCGATGCCGATACCCAAGGTGCTCAACTCGATCCCGAAGCCTTGCGTGTCTTGGTGGCACCGATCGCGCTTTATCCAGATGATCTGGTCTCCGTGGTTCTGCCGGCCAGCACGACGGGACTGCAGATCGTTCAGGCGCAGCGTTATCTCGACAAGCACAAGACGGATTCCGCAGCGCAGCCCAACAGTGACTGGGATCCCTCGGTGCTCGCTTTGCTGAATTACCCCGAGGTGCTCGCGCGCATGAATGCCGATCTCGATTGGACCGCACGCCTTGGTGATGCGGTCATCAATCAGCAGAGCGATGTGATGGATGCGATCCAACAGATCCGCAATGAAGCGGCTGCGTCAGGCTATCTGAAATCGGACGAAAAGCAGGTGGTGACCCAGGAGAAGGAAACCGTCATCATCAAATCGGCCGATCCGGAAGTGATCTATGTGCCGACCTATGACCCGCAGGTGGTCGTCCAGCAGACCTATGTGACGGCGCCGCCGCCGGTCTATACCCAGCCCTATCCCTATTACTATTCGCCGGCCGCGACCTTCTTCACGGGCGCTTTCATTGGTGCTGCTTTCGCTTATGGCATGGACTGGCACAATGACGATATCGACATCGACGTCAACAATAACAACAGCATCAATAACAGCTTCAATTCGAACCGCAACTTCGATTCCGGGAAATACAACTTCGGCAACAAGGTTACGCCCTACGGCAACAAGACAACCTGGCAGGGCGGGAACAAGCGCCCGAGCACCCAGCCGGCGGGCAGACGGCCGTCAGGCACGGCGCCGGTCAATCGCCCCGGTGCGAATGGTGGCGGCATCAACGGTGCCAATCGTCCGGCCGGCGGCCAGGCGAAACCGGCCTTGTCCGGGCAGACCAAGGCCAATCAACCGAAAGCAGGCCAGGTGAACAAGCCGGCCAATCGCCCGGGCAACAAGCCGGCGACGGCCAAGTCAGGCAGCTCACTCGGCTCCTACACGCCCGGCCGGCAGACCGCGAAAGAAAGCAATCGCGGCCAGCAGAGCTTGTCCGGCCAGCGCGCCAAATCCGCGCCGGCCCGGCCGAATGCCACCCAGCGGCGACCCAATCAAGGGGCTTTCGGGGGCAGTTCCGCGGGCAGCGGCGCAATGAGGCAGCAAAACAGGGGCAATCGCAGTCTCGGCGGCCGCGGTGGCGGCGGCGCCCGCCGCCGATAGTCTCGGCGGTGAGACAATCCGGTGGCGAGACAAGGGAGAGAGCAATGAAAACCGGCAAGATGGCAATCCATATGTCCCGCGCGGCCGTCATTCTTTGCTGCTGGCTTGCAGTTCCGGCATTGGCGGTGGCGCAGAGCGAAATACCGGCAGCCACCTATGACACACCGGAAGCGGCCGCCAAGGCGCTGCTCGATGCTTTGGCCAAGGACGATCATCAGGCGCTGATCACGGTGCTCGGCAACAAGTTTCAGGACCAGCTCTTCATCGACGAGGCCGAGCGCGAGAAGGCGCAATTCGCCGATGTCGCCAACCGGGCGAAAGAGGCGATGCAGCTGCGCCAGGATGACGCGGATACCCGCGTCATGGTGATCGGCAAGAACGCCTGGCCGATGCCGATCCCGATCAAGCATGTCGACAAGGGTTGGCAGTTCGACACGGCGACCGGCATCGACGAGATCCTCGCCCGGCGCGTCGGCGCCGATGAGCTCGCCGCCTTGGATGTGCTGAAGGCCTATGTCGATGCCCAGGTCAACTATGCCTCGGATTATCGCGACGGCAGCGACGTCGAGAAATATGCCCAGCGTATCGTCAGCACGCCCGGCCACAAGGATGGTCTCTACTGGCCGGCGAAGGAAGGCGAGGAACAGAGCCCTTTCGGTCCCTTCGTCGCCGAGCTGCCGGCCTATATGCAGGATCGCGATCTGCAGAAGCAGGGCAAGGAACCCTATATGGGCTACTACTTCCGCATCCTGACGCGGCAGGGCGAGAACGCGCCCGGCGGCCGGTATGACTATATCATCAACGGCAATATGATCGCCGGCTTCGCCATGATCGCAACGCCGGCCGAATACGGCGAAACCGGCATCATGACCTTCGTCGTCAATCACCAGGGCAAGATCTTCGAAAAGGATCTCGGCGACGACACGGCGCTGCAGGCAGCGGCGATCCAGGAATACAACCCCGACAGCACCTGGAAACTCGTCGACAAGGACGATCAGTGACGGTCACTGCTGCCTGAAACGGAACTGGTTTCCTCGCCATACAGCGCCGGTCGGCTGGCAGCCGTGACCATCGCCGCGAGAAATTTTGCCCGATCATGCGCACCGTCAACGGATCATCGTTTCATCGGTGTTATGCGCGATCAGAAAACATATCTGCGCAAGCGTCACGGCGTTTTCCGCCTTTGCCATGCGCGCGATCATCGCCCTCTCGGTAAGGCCGTCCTGCATCTCTGCTTGCTCCAGCTCGCTGATCAGCTTGCCGACGGCCTGGAGCGCATCCGATAGCGCGGAGGTTTCTGTGCCGTCCTGAGTGGCTGTGATCCAGGCAGCCTTCATCCGTTCGCTCCACGACCCATATAACATGCTCCGGTCATGGATGCAGTGGTAGAGCGTCCACCACACATCTTCCTGGTCCTCGAGCGACAAGCCGTCGAGCGCAGCGACGGCCAGTCGCGCAGCAGCGGCGATATTTGACGTCAATTTGCGCTCTCCGTTGCCGGCATCACCTGCGCGAGCACTCCTATCGAAAGCGAAATCGTCTCACGAAATAATGCTCGGTCTCCAAGTGGATCATGCCGGCAATCCGATGCCTTACAGCAGCATCGGCTGTACGACGGCATCGGCAACCGCCGGCAGCGTGACGGTGACCGAGGTGCCTTCGCCCAGCGTGCTGTCGATGGTCAACCTTCCGCCATGCAATTCCACCAGCGACTTCACGATGGGGAGGCCAAGCCCGGTGCCGTCATGCTGGCGGCTCATCGCATTGTCGACCTGGCCGAAGCTGCTCAGCACCTTGGGGATATCGGTGGCGGCGATGCCGATGCCGGTATCGCTGACGGTGATGGCGACATAAGCACGCTGGCCGGCATGGATCGGCACGGGGGCGACGCTCACCGTGACCCTGCCGCCCTTCGGGGTGAACTTGACGGCATTGGTGAGCAGGTTGGAGATGATCTGCAGCGCGGCGCGGCGATCGGCCCAGAGATCCGGTGTCTTGGGGTCGATCTTGCTCTTCAGCTTCAATTTGCCGGCGGCGGCACGGTCACGCACCAGCCGCATGGCGGAATCGATCAATCCGTCGAGGCTGCAGCGCTCCTCGCTCAGCGTGTAGCGGCCGGCCTCGATCTTGGAGAGATCGAGGAGATCGTTGATCAGCGACAGCAGGAGCTGGCCGCTATCATGGATGTCGGTGACATAGCCGCCATATTGCGGCGCGCCGAGCTGGCCAAAGAGGCCGAGTTTCATCACCTCCGAGAAGCCGATGATGGCATTCAAGGGCGTGCGCAATTCATGGCTGATATTGGCGAGGAACTCGGTCTTCGAGCGGTTGGCGAGCTCGGCCTGGTTCTTCGCTTCGCGCAGGCTTTCTTCGGTGCGCATGCGCGAGGTGACGTCATTGATGATGCCGATGAAATGCCGCACCGAGCCGTCGATCTCGCTGACCGGGCTGATATGGAGATCGTTCCAGAAGGTCTTGCCGTCCTTGCGGTAGTTGCGCAGGACGGCCTGTACCGGGCGCTTCTGCTCGAGGCCGCGGCGCAGCTTCTCGACCGCCGCCGGATCGGTATCGCGGCCTTGCAGGAAGCGGCAGTTGCGGCCCAGCACCTCGTCCATGGCATAGCCGCTGATGCGGCAGAAGGCGGCATTGGCAAAGGTGATCGGCAGGTCCGGCTGCTGCGCATCGCAGATGATGATGCCGCTGCTGACCGAAGCGATGGCGGTGGCCAGCACGGCATTGCGCTCGGCGAGCTGGGTCAGGCGCAATTCGCGCGCCTTCACCGCGGTGATGTCGCTGACGATGCGCAAGGTACCGCCATCGGCGGATTTCGATTCGATGATGCGCAGCCACTGGCCGTTGGGCCGGCGGATCTCCTGGCGCCAGGGCAGATGGCGGTGGCGGTCGAGGAGCGCGGTGATCAGCGCTTCCGGATCGGCCGCAGCCGCAGTGCTCTCGCCGGAATCAGCCTCTGCCGGCTGGTCCGCCGATCCCGGCTTGTCGGCATGGCGGTCCTCGATGGTGAAAGGCAGCTCGCGGCTGCGCGCCGGGGCCGCGGCTGCACGGCCGCGCAGGGGATCGCCGGTGACGCCTTCGGCGGTGAGGCCGTTGCGCAGCACGTCGAGCCGGGTGAGATCGGCGTAATGGACACCCGGCCGCAGCTCGGTCGCCAGCTCGGTGTGGAGATGGAAATAAACCAGATTGACCGCCACCAGCCGGTCCTCGGCATCGAAGATGGCGATGCCTTCCGGCAGATCGGCGATGCTGCGCTGGAGGGCGGCGGCCCCGTTGGTGCCGGCGACGAAGCCGGCCCGGTCCAGCACGCTGCCGCTTGCGGCCCCGGCTGTTGGCTCCTTGTCGAAAGCCGGGCGGGCGAGGATGGCAGGCTGACCGATC
>DATMUQ010000775.1:0-2557 GCA_035563795.1 Terriglobales bacterium
GCGATGCTGCCGGCCGATTGTACTGATCGCTGGTCGGATGCGCCTGAGCGCCAGTCGCCGGAGGTTGTGCGCGCCGCCTGGTCGCAGGTGCAACGGCTCGATTGCCGCAGCCGCGCCGAAGAGGCCGGCGTCATCGCCCTCATCCTGCGCCGCCATGTGGAAACGCCGGGCGATCAGCGTGCCGCTCTGGTGACGCCGGACCGGCAGTTGGCGGCACAGGTGGCGGCGGAGCTGCATCGCTGGAACATCGTCATCGACGATTCCGCCGGTCACGCGCTCAACCTGACGCCGCCGGGTGCCTTCTTCCTGCTGCTGGCCGAAGCCGCGGCGAGTGACTGGGCGCCCGTACCTTTGCTGGCCCTTCTGAAACATCCGCTGGCAGCGGCCGGCCTTGCCACCGCCGATCTGCGGCCGCTGATGCGCGAATTGGAACGGGTGCTGCTGCGCGGCCCCCGCCCGGCGCCAGGCTGGCAGGGTTTGCGCGCGGCCCTCATCGCCCGCGAGACAGCCGGCGAGATCAGCACGCGCCGCTTCCAGCGTCTGCTCGGCCTGATCGATCGTTTGACGAATTGCATGGAGGCGCTCGGGGCGTGGCAAGAGACGCGCGACCTGCAGCAGCGCCTCGTTGCGCATCTGCAGGCGGTGGAAGCGCTTGCCGGTAATGATGTCACCAGTGGCGCAGATCGGCTCTGGCGCCTGGAAGCGGGTGAGGCATTGGCAGATTTCTGCCACCGTCTCAGCGAGGCGGCGGCCGGCCAACCGGCACTGACGGCCGAGGATTATGCGGCCCTGCTTGCCGAGCTGATGCAATCGGTCGAGGTGCGGCCACGCTATGGCACGCATCCGCGTCTCTTCATCTGGGGACCGCTGGAAGCACGCTTGCAGCAGGTCGAGCTGATGATCCTCGGCGGTCTCAATGAAGGCACCTGGCCAGCCGCACCGTCGATCGATCCCTGGCTTAACCGGCCGATGCGGCAGAGCTTCGGCCTGCCCTCGCCGGAACGACGCATCGGCCTCTCGGCCCATGACTTCCAGCAGGCGCTCGGCGCGCCGCTGGTCTATCTGACCCGCGCTGCCCGGGTCGAGGGAACGCCGACCGTGCCGTCGCGCTGGCTACTGCGGCTCGATGCCTATCTGCGCTGCCTCGGCCTCACCATGACGGCGCAGGCCATGGCGACTGAGGGCGCGGATGCCTGGCAGGCCTGGCAGCAGGCGCTGGATCGTCCGGCGACGGTGCAGCCCTGTGCACGGCCGGCGCCGCGGCCGGGCCTCAAATATCGTCCGTCGCGGCTTTCCGTGACCGGCATCGAGACCTGGATGCGCGATCCCTATTCCATCTACGCCCAGCATGTCCTGAAATTGCGGGCGCTGGAACCGCTCGGCGCCGATCCTAGTCTCGCCGATCTCGGCACCGTCATCCATGCGGCCCTCGAACGCTTCATTCGCGATTGCCGCGACGGCGTACCTGCCGATGCGCTTGAACGCTTGCTGGTCCATGGCGAGATGGCTTTCGCGCTCTTGCAGGACCGCCCCGCTGTGCGCGCCTTCTGGTGGCCGCGCTTCCAGCGCATCGCCGCCTGGGTGGTGGTGGCGGAAACTGAGCGCCGCCCGCAGATCGCCGAAAGCTATACCGAGATCAGCGCCGTCCTGCCGATCGTCGGCATCGAGCCACCGTTCGAATTGCGGGCCCGTGCGGACCGAATCGACCGACGCAAGGATGGCAGCCTCGCGATCATCGATTACAAGACCGGCACCTTGCCCAGCATGCAGGACGTCAATCTCGGTTTCGCCCCGCAATTGCCGCTGGAAGCCGCTTTGGCGCAACGCGGCGCCTTCACACAAGCGGATGGTGTGACGCCTTTGCAGGGTCCCATCGCCGAACTCGCCTTCTGGCAATTGAATGGCAGCGAGACCGGTGGCATCAAGCCGATCCGCGAAGCCGGGCGCGGCAAGCAGGGCAGCATGGATTACAATCAGCTGGCGGAGGACGCCTATCTCGGCCTGATCGAGCTGCTGCAGCATTTCTCGCAAGACGACGCGATCTATCCCGCGACGCCGATGGCGGATTTCGCCCCGCGTTACAGCGATTACGGCCATCTCGCGCGTACCCGCGAATGGTCGCTCGCCGGTGGGAGCGAGCCGTAATGGACCAGCAGGCGCAGCTCGATGCCATCGATTTCGCGACGCGGGCGCAACGCCTCGGCGCCGATCCCGAGCGATCGGCCTGGGTGACGGCTTCGGCCGGCTCCGGCAAGACCAAGGTGCTGGGTGACCGGGTGCTGCGGCTGCTGCTCGAGGGCACCCGGCCGGAACGCATCCTCTGCCTCACCTTCACCAAGGCAGCGGCGGCGGAAATGGCCAACCGCATCGCCGAGACCCTGGCGCGCTGGGCCTCGATGCCGCAGACGGAGTTGCGCAAGGAACTCGACCGCCTGCTCGGCCGCAAGCCATCGGCGGAAACACTGAGCGATGCGCGGCGTCTCTTCAGCCGCGTCCTCGATGCACCCGGCGGCATGAAGATTGAGACCATCCATGCCTTCTGCCAGTCGCTGCTGCG
>DATMUQ010000776.1:0-2330 GCA_035563795.1 Terriglobales bacterium
GGGTGCAGGCCTGCAGATAGGGGCCGGGATCGGGCTTGCCAGCCGTCACATCATCGAGGCTGATCGAGAATTCGATGCAATCGAGGATGCCGAGCGCCCGGAGATTGGCATCGACCACGCCGCGGCCGGAATTCGACACGCAGACCTGGCGGATGTCGCGCGCGGCCAGTTCGCGGACCGCCGCGACGGCATCGAGGATCGGCAGCAGATGCTGGGTGTTCTCGGCATAATGCCGGTCGATCGCCGCCAGCCAGACTTCCTTCTCCAGGTCTACTGGCAAACGCGGCTTCAGGATGTCCCAGACATCATGCATATGGACACCGCGATAGGCCTGGTCGGGCAGGTCGGAGAGATCGCAGCCCAGGGCCAGGGTCGCTGCCAGCAAGGCGCGATGATGCAGGGGCTCGCTATCGACCAGCGTGCCGTCGATATCCCAGGCAACGGCCTCAATGGTCATGACGGATCTTTCTCGAGAGGCTTCAGGCTGAGATAGATGTCGCGGAAGGCCTGGTAACCTTCGGCATAGACCTTGGCCTTGCCGGGATCCGGCTGGATGACATCGCCTTGTTCGACGAAATGGGCGATACCGGACCAGTCGGTGGTGAGGCCGGTCCCGATCGCGGCTGTCCAGGCAGCACCGAGACACGAACCAGGATGGCCTTTCAGGCGTTGCACGGGTGCCTGCAGCACATCGGCGACGATCTGCATCCAGACCCGGCTGTTGGAGCCGCCATCCGAGGTGAGGTAATGCGCCGGGGCATGGCCCATATCGCGCAGCACCTCCATGTGATGGGCGATGGCATAGGCATAGGCCTCGAGCAAGGCCCGCCAGACATGGCCGATCGTGTGGCTGAGGCTCAAGCCCGTGATGGTGCCGCGGGCGAAGGGATCGTGGATCGGCGTCTTTTCGCCAAGGAAATAGGGGACGATGGTCACACCCTCGGACCCGGCCGGGACAGCATCGGCCAAACGGTCGAGATGCTGATGCAAGGTGAGCCCTGCCGCGTCGGCTGCGGCCTGCTCGCCACCGGCAAAGTTCTTGGCTAGCCAGTTGAGGCCGGAGCCACCGGTCGACATGCAGCCATTGGGCATGAAGAGGCCGGGCACCAAGTGATGATCGAGGAACATGCGCGGATCGGGCGCCACTTTGCGGGTGGCGACGAGGACGTCGACCGAGCCGCCGAATTTCAGCAGCACCTGGCCTTCCTGCACGACGCCGGCGGCGAGGGCCGAGGCGATCAGATCGGCAGCGCCACCAACGACGGGGATGTCGGCAGGCAGACCGGTCGCCGCGGCCGCACCAGCGGTGACATGGCCGATCACTTCATGCGACATGGCGCGACGCGGCACGGCACGCGCCGGCAGATGCGCATGCGCGACCAGATCGGCGGCGACTTCTTCGCGCGCCACATCGACGAAGCCGGCCTCCAGGGCCCAGTTCTGTTCGATGCGTTTCTCGCCGCTGAGACGCCAGTTGATATAATCGTAGGAGCCGAAGACGGTGGCGATATTGGCGAAGATCGCCGGCTCGTGCTTCTCGATCCAGCGGATCTTGCTCGCCACCAGCTGCTGATTGACGCCATTGCCGGCGCGGCGGACGAAAGCCGGTTCGTCGATCTCCGCCCGCAATTCTTCGACCTCGGCACCGCAGCGCCCGTCGCTTTGCTGGATGCTGGGTCGCAGCAGGCGATCCTCGGCGTCCAGCAGCACGACGGCCGGCAGCATGCCGGTGACGCCGACGCCGGTGATTTCCGATGGATCAATGCCGGTGTCGGCAATGAGCTGTTTGGTGATGGCACAGACATTCTGCCACCATTGTTCCGGGTCTTCCTCGGCCCAGCCGGGATTGCGCGACATCAGGGTGACCGGGCGCGAAACGATGCCGAGCACGGTCGCTGGCATGCGCACGAGGATACCGATCGTCGAGGTGGTGCCGATGTCGAGGCCGATGACGCAGCTCATTGCCGATAATCCGTCGTTCTATCGGGTCAAGCGCGGATCTTCTCGACTACGTCCATGAAGCGCTTCACGCGCGCACCATCGACCGCATTCCAGGTATAGCCATCGACCTTGAAATGGGTGCCGATGATGCAGCCATCGGCCTGCGAGAAGACATCCTTCACATTGTCGATATTGACGCCGGTATTGGCGAAGACCGGCACATCCTTCAGCGTCTCGCGCACCTTCTTGAGATCCGAATGGTCGGCCGGCTGGCCGGTGATCGGGCCGGAAACCAGGATCGCATCGGCGAGCGAGGAGAAGACGGCGCTCTTGGCGCGGAGCTCGATCGGCCGGGCATCCAGCGAATGCGAGAATTCGGCATTGATGTT
>DATMUQ010000777.1:0-2774 GCA_035563795.1 Terriglobales bacterium
TGATCATCGCCGGCAACAGCCACAAGCTTACCCCCGACGTCGCCGGCAAGACCGATGAGACGCGGGCCAAACTGGCTGACGAATTGGATGCCACGGATCTCGCCGCCGCCACGGATGCGGCCAAGTCTTTCCAGCCCAAGCTGGAAAACTGATCACCCCAGGCATGGGATCGGTCAACGCCGGCCATCAGCGCTGCCTCGCCGGGACTTGACCGATGGCAGCCACGCCTCCTAACTAGCCAGCGTCACCGCCTGTCAAAATCGCGTGTCGAAGGGGAAACCATGATCACCATCATCAAGAATCCAGCCGGCCAGGCCAGCGACAAACTGGAAGACTGGGGTCCTGTCGTGCAGCCGGTCGGCGATGTGATCGCGAAATTGCGCGGCGTCATGGTCACCGACAGCGATGCCGGCGAACCGGAAAGCGGCATCTGGGAATGCACACCCGGCAAATGGCATCGCCAGGTCAAGAAAGCGGAATTCTGCCACTTCCTGTCGGGCCATTGCACCTTCACCTCGACCGCAGGCCAGAAGATCGAGATCGCCGGCGGCGATACGGTCTATTTCCCGGCCAACAGCCTCGGCATCTGGGACGTCCAGGAGACCGTGCGCAAGGTCTATATCCTGCTCGGCTGAGGTCGGGGACGGTCCCGCTTACTGCTCGCGTGCCTGCAGACCGCACCATTGCGCCATGAAGAGCGCGATGGTGCGGGTCACATCGCGGATCGAGCTGATCGACACGCGCTCGTCAAAACCGTGAATATCCTCCGAGGACGGCCCATAGACCAAGGCCGGGATATCGGCATAGAGGCCGAAGAAGCGGGCATCGGTCGTCGCCGTCAGCGAGATTTCCTTCAGCTCCTCGCCCGTCACCCGCTCATGGCTGTCACGCAAGCAGGCCTTGGCACCTTCGCCACCGGCGACGAGATAGGGTTCGGCCTGGAAGCCATGATAGACCACTTCCGGGGGATTATTGGCGAGGAAGCTGTGGCCCTGTGCCGCCTGGCGTACCGCCGCCTCGACATCGCGCCGCACCTCTTCCAGCTTCATGCCGGGATAGAAGGAGATCCGCATATCGAAGGTGCACCAGGCAGGCACGCTCGAGGTCCAGTCGCCGCCTTCGATCTTGCTGACGACGAAATTGACCGGATGCGGGTGATGGCCCCAGTTCTCATGGGGTGCTGCATTCCACTTGGCTTCCAGCTCATGGAGCGCGGTGATGATCGGGAAGCTCGCCTCGATGGCATTGGCGCCGGTCCCGGCCCAACCGACATGGGCCGGCTTGCCGCGCAGTTTCACCTGGAACCACATGACGCCGAGCTGGCCGATGGACAGGCATTTGTCGGAGGGTTCGGGAATGAGCGCCGCATCAGCCCGGTAACCGCGCTGCAGGCAGGCGAGCGCGCCATTGCCGGTGCATTCCTCTTCCGTCACCGACTGGAAATAGACCGGTGCAGCCGGCTGCAATCCGAGGCTCGCCAGCGCATCGAAGGCCGCCAATGAGCAGATGAGACCGGCCTTCATGTCGCCGCTGCCGCGGCCATAAAGCCAGTCGCCCTCGCGCCAGGTCTCGAAAGGCGGGCGCGTCCACAGCTCCAGCGGTCCGACCGGCACGACATCGATATGGCCATTGAGGATCAGCGACTTGCCGGTCACCGCTTTCGGCCGATGGGCGCCGACCACGTTATAGGCATTGTCATAGGAGACCGCGACCGGCGAGAAGCCCGGCAGATGCTTGATGTCATCGACATCGATGCGCCAGTGATCGACATCGAAACCGCGCTGCCGGTATTGCCGCGCCATGAAATCCTGCGCCGTCGCCTCCTGGCCGCGCAAGGACGGGAAGCGCACGATCTCTTCGGTCAGCGCGACCTGTCGCGCGAAACCGGCATCGACGGCGGCGATGATCTTCTGCGCTGTCGCCTGGTCCAGCTGCTTGTCCGGTAGAGCGTTCATGTCGACACCTCTTCTGCGTTACCGATATGGCTATCGGTCGTGATCTACCAGGGCAATGCCCTGCCGTCGTAATTGAAGAACTTGCCGCTATCGGCCGGCGTCAGGCCGGCAATCACCTGGCGCATGCCAGCGACGCTGTCCTGCACTTTCACTGGCGCATGTGCGCCGCCCATATCGGTCTGCACCCAGCCCGGCGACAGCACTGCCAGGATCAGCTTGCCGCGCAGATCCGCCGCGGCATTGGCCATCGCCATATTGAGCGCCGTCTTGGAGGTGCGATAGGCGTAACTCCCGCCCGCTGGGCCATCACCGATCGAGGCCATGCCGGTACTGATCGAGACCGCCTTAGGCTGCTTGGCCGAGGTGAGATGGGGCAGCAATCGCTCGACGAGATGCAAAGGCGCGATGCAATTCACCTGGAACAGCTTCAGCCAGCTCGCCGTATCCGTCGTTCCGAAGCGCTCCTGATTGCCATAGAGGCCGGCATTGTTGATCAGGAGATCGATCGGCTGGCCCTTCAGCGTAGTCGCCAGGTTGCGGATCTGCGCCTCATCCGCGAGATCCAGGGGCTGCACATCAACCTCACCGGCGAGCCCGTGCAAGCCATCGGCCAGTTGCGGCTTGCGGCAGCAAGCGATGACTGAGCAGCCATCGGCGGCATATTGGCGGACGAATTCCAGGCCGATGCCGCGATTGGCACCGGTCACCAGAACAGTCGGCATATCAGCCAGCCTTCTTCGCCGTCACCTCGATCTCGATCTTCATGCGCGCGTCAACAAGGCCGCAGACGATGGTGGTATTGGCCGGGCGGATATCGCC
>DATMUQ010000778.1:0-2340 GCA_035563795.1 Terriglobales bacterium
CGTCTTCGGCGGCAAGATCGTGTTCGACGGCCTGCTCAAGAACCTCTCGGTCGGGATTGATGGCATCTCCGCCGGCGCCCAGGCCGATATCGACAGTGCGGTCCGGGACTTCTCGCCCAGTGAATGGCAGAACCTGCAGCACAGCCTCGATGTCGTCTATGCCGACTTCACCGGCAAGGTCGCCAGCGGCCGCCATCTCGATCCCGCCAAGACCGAGGCGATCGCCCAGGGCCAGATCTGGACCGGCAGCGACGCCAAGGAACGCGGCCTGGTCGATGCGCTGGGCGGCTGGAATGTGGCGATCGATCTCGCCAAGCAGGAAGCTGGCCTGAAAAAGGACCAGGACGTTGCGCTGGTCGAATATCCGTCGGATAAACAGGAGACTGGCCGCTTCCTCGAAAAGCTCTTCAGCCAGACCAGCCAAGGCTCGATCAGCACCTTCCTGATGCAGGACGGCGTATTGCAGCATTGGGCGCGGCGCTTCGGTCTGGTCGATACCCTAAGCGGTGCCGCCAGCACCGATCATCAATTGCCTGAACTGGCGCTGCCACCGCTCATGGTGAACGGCGCGCTGCTATAAGGAATTCCTTGTTGCCTTCAGGGCCAAGGATCGGGCTCTCGGTGACGCCGATCACCGACCAGCCCGGCAGGCCGGCAAACCAGGCGGTGATGCGTTCCACCACCGCCTGGTGCAGTTCGGGATCACGCACGACGCCCCCCTTCCCCACCTGACCGGGACCGACTTCGAATTGCGGCTTGATCAAGGCGGCGGCGAAAGCCGTCGGCTTGGTCAAGGCCAAAGCCGCGGGTAGCACCGTCTGCAACCCGATGAAGCTGGCATCGCAGACGACGATATCGAGCGGATCGGCTATCTCGGCTGTGGTGAGATGCCGGGCATTGGTCTTCTCAAGGACGATCACCCGCGGATCGTTGCGCAGCCTCCAGGCAAGCTGGCCATGGCCGACATCGACGGCATAGACCTTGGCTGCGCCATGGCTCAGCAGCACATCGGTGAAACCACCGGTCGAGGCACCGATATCGGCGCCCACCATGTAGGTGGGATCGATGGCGAAATGTTCGAGTGCCTTGGCGAGCTTCAATCCGCCGCGCGAGACCCAGGGATGATCCTGGCCCTTGAGGAGCAGCTCGCAATCAGGCGGCAGGGTCTGGCCCGGCTTGTCGATCCGCTGGGTGCCGACATAGACCAGCCCCGCCATGATCAGCGCCTGGGCCTTGGAGCGGCTTTCCACCAGACCGCGATCCACCAACAATTTATCGACGCGCTCTTTCGCCATCTGCCACTCACGCCTCGGACAAGACCGGTTCCTGCGTCCCGACCATGCGATCCGACATCTGCTTCCAGCGCAGGATCAGCAAGGTTGCCGATACCATGAGACCGATGGCAAGCCCCCACCACAAGCCTGGCCCCTGGAAGCCGAGATAGAAGGCGAGCAAGGTGCCGCTGCCGAGGCCGGCAATCCAGTAACCGCAGCCGCACATCACCATCGGCACGCGGGTATCCTTGAGGCCGCGCAAGGCACCGATCGTCGTCACCTGCATGCCGTCAACCAGCTGGAACAAGGCGGCAATCGGCAGCAAGGTGAGTCCGACCGCTAGGGCCGAGGCATTGATGGCGGCATCGACATCGATATAGAAGCCGAGCAGGAAGCGCGGCACGGTCACCATCACCGTCGCCATGCAGATCATCCAGATCATGCCGAGCGCAATGCCGGTATAACCGGCGCGGCGCGCGCCATCGGGCACGCCGGCACCGATGGCATAGCCGACCCGCACCGTCGCCGCCTGGCTGATCGCATAGGGAATCATGAAGCTAATTGAGGAGATATTGAGGACGGCGTTATGCGCCGCCAAGGTAGCAACACCGAATTCGCCAATCAGCACCGTCGAGGTCATGAACATGCCGGATTCGAAGGCATAGCCGGCCGCAATCGGCCAACCGACCCGCCACAGATCACGGAGCACCTTGCCGTCGCGGTGCAAGAGGTCGGTAAAGACATGATAGCCGCGCAGAACCGGCTGGCGATTAATGTAGCGAAAGATGATCGCCACCTGCAGCCACTGCACGAAGCTCATGGTGAGGCCGATCCCGGGCACGCCCAGAGCCGGAAAGCCGAAGTGGCCATAAAGCGTGATGTAATTGCCGAGAACGGTCAACGGCAAGGCGATGAGGGCCGTTACCGTCGCCACCATCGGCCGGTGCAGCACCGTCACGTAATTGCGCAGCACGGTGAAGAGCAGCACTGCCGGGATCGATGGCAGGCCATAGGCGATCAGCGCCTGTACCTGGTCAATGACCTCGGCCTCGTAATGGCCGTAGCG
>DATMUQ010000779.1:0-5611 GCA_035563795.1 Terriglobales bacterium
GGCTGAGCTCAAGGCCATGCGGGCACAATTGGCCAATGTTCAGACGCAGCACGACAATGATCTGGCGCAGATCTCCAACCTGGATGGCCAGATCGCGGCGCTGCAGGCTAACGCCGACGATGCGAGCCAGGACAAGGCCGACCTCGCGCAACAGGTCGCGCAGAACGAGCGGGCGCTTGCCACTTTGGTGGCGCAGCGCGCCGCTTTGCAATCGACCCGAGCCGATCTCTCGCAGTCGATTTCCGGTCTGAAGGAGCGGCTGGCTTCGCTGCAGGAAAACCAGGCGGAATTTGTCGCCAGCCTGGCCGAGCGGACCCGCAGCAACATGGCGGAAATGGAAAAGACCGTCGAGATGACGGGGCTCAACATCGACAAGCTGCTGCTGAAGGCTGATGACAGCCATAGCGGCCAGGGCGGCCCGTTCATTCCGGCACCCAGCTCGACGGCCAATGACGAGAATGAGCAGAAGCTGATGATGAGCGTTGCGACCCTGGACGGCGAGGTCGGGCGCTGGGAAAAGCTGCAGGTCATCCTGCGCTCGCTGCCGCTCACGGCACCAGTCGACCACTATTATATTTCCAGCAGCTTTGGTGAGCGCGTCGACCCGATCAATGGCGAGAAGGCCATTCACGAAGGCGTCGACATGGTGGGCGCCCTGCGTTCCGAAGTGCTGGCGACCGCGCCCGGAACGGTTGTCTTTGCCGGTTGGCAGACCGGTTATGGCCAGGTGGTCGAGATCGATCACGGCTTCGGTGTCCATACGTTTTACGCCCATCTTGACCAGCTTGCCGTCAAGAAGGGACAGACGGTGGATTATCGTGATATCCTTGGGCTTCTTGGCACGACGGGCCGCAGCTCCGGCCCGCATGTGCATTATGAAGTCCGCTACGACAACAAACCGCTCGATCCGATGGGTTTTCTGAAGGCAGGTCGCTATGTTTTCAAGGGCTGACAAGTCACAGCGCAACAATACGGTCATTGACCAGGGTCGCGCATCCGCGGGACGCAGCAGCGTGCCCTCGATCATCAGCGCCGATCTGCGGATCACCGGCGATCTCGAATGCAGTGGCGATATCCAGATCGATGGTGTCGTCAACGGTGACATCCAGAGCCGCAATATCGTGATCGGCGAGGGTGCTGCGGTCACGGGCAGCCTGAAAGCGGAAACCGTTCAGGTCTTCGGCAAGCTGATCGGCCAGATCCATGCGGATACGGTCACGCTGGAACGGACGGCGCATGTCGCCGGCGACATCCTGCATAAGGCCCTCGCCATTGCCCAAGGCGCCTTCCTGGAGGGCGCCATCAAGCGCATCGATATACAGAAGCCGGCCGTTGCCGAGGCCATCAGTGAAGCCGTGAAGGCTGAACCGGTGAAGGTCGAAGAAGCCAAGACGGATGCCGTGAAGAGCGAAGAAGCGAAGACGGATACCGTCGAGGCTGAAGAGGCCGCCGCCTGACGCGGAACGATCGATAGCTTTTGCCGCAAAGATTGAGGGCCGCCCGGATATCCAGGCGGCCCTTCGCATTTCAGGGTGGTCAATCGGTTGTCGATCAGCCGAGCCCATGCCCAGTGGCAAAAGCACGCTGCATCATGGCCGGATCGACATTGCCGCCGGAGCAGATGACGACAACGGTCTTGCCCTTGAGGTCGAGGGGACCGCGCAAGGCCGCACCCAAGGCCAAGGCGCCGCCGGGCTCGACGACCAGCTTCAAGCGGTCGAAGGCGAAGGCCATGGCCGCCAAGGCGGCCTCATCGGGCATGGCGATGGACCCTGCCAGCAGGTGTTGATGGATCGGGAAGGTGAGCTTGCCGGGCTGCTTCGCCATCAGCGCATCGCAGATCGATACTGGTCCCTCAACATTGGCGATCTGATGACCGGCCGCAAGGGACTTGGCGAGATCGTCGAAGCCTTCCGGCTCCACCGCATAGATCGCCATCTGCGGGAAATGATGGCGCAGTGCCGTCGCGACACCCGCCGCCAAGCCGCCGCCGCTGCAGGGGACGAACAGAACATCCGGTTGCAGTCCTTGCGCCTGCAGATCGGCGGCAATCTCGAGACCGATGGTTCCCTGGCCGGCCATCACGTAAGGATCGTCATAGGGCGGCACGATCAAAGCCGCTTGGCGCCGGGCGAGATCGGCGGCGATCTCTTCGCGGGATTCCTTCCAGCGGTCATAGAGCACGACCTCGGCACCCAGCCGCTTGGTATTGGCGATCTTCGCTTGCGGGGCGTCCTTCGGCATGACGATGGTGGCGGCAAGACCGAGCAGTCCGGCTGCCGCTGCCACGCCCTGCGCATGATTGCCGGAGGAGAAGGCGACAACATGGCGAATGCTGGGATCGGCCTTGGTCTCTGCCGACAGCTTGTTATAGGCGCCACGGAACTTGAACGAACCGGTGCGTTGCAAAACTTCTGGTTTGATGAAGGCCGCCTTGGCCCCGGTTGCCGCAGCGAGATCGAGGCTGCGCAGCAAAGGTGTCCGGACCGCCTGGCCCTGCAAGCGGCCGGCGGCCGCTGTGATGTCGTCGATGCCGATGGCGAAAGATGTGGTTTGGCTCATGGTTGCTGTACCCGTCGAAGATCGCTTTCCAGCGTCAGGGGAAGAACGCCCTTGTTGAGGCGGGCGCGATAGATTTCCAGATTTTCCATCACGCGCTGAACATAGTTGCGGGTCTCATCGAACGGGATGCTTTCGACCCAGTCAATGGCATCCGTATGGGAGAGGCGGGGATCGCCATAGGTGTCGATCCAATCGCCCATGCGGCTCGGCCCGGCATTGTAACCGGCAGCCGCCAATACATAAGAGCCTTCAAAGCGATCAATCAGCTTCTCGAGATAGGTGCTGCCGAGCTGGATATTATATTGCCCGTCCTTGGTCAGCGCCTTCTCGTTGTATTTGACGCCGGCTTCCTTCGCCATCTGCTTGGCCGTCGCCGGCATCAGCTGCATCAGGCCCAGGGCGCCGGCAGGGCTGGTGGCGGATTCGAGGAAGGCGCTTTCCTGGCGGATGACGCCGAGGACCAGAGCCGGCTCCGGCGTTCGCGTCTTCGGCACCAGGGGCATCGGATAGAGATATTGAATCATCTCGGTCCCGGCCTGCCGCGCCTGCCGGGCGACGAAGACCGCCAGATCATCGCGATCGACATCCATCGCCAATTGCGCCGTCAGGGAATAATCGCTGGCCTTGGTTGCCATGTCGCGCAGCTTGAGGATGAAGGGCCGTGTCCGGTCGCTTTCATCCAGGAGGTTCAACAGGCGCACGACCTTGACCAGTTCCTGGCGGTCGAAGGCAGCCTTTTCGCTGGTCTGAGGCGCCGGCGTATCACGCAACTCCCAGCGTTCCTTCTGGTTCAACTTGCTGGCGGCGAGCAGGCTGTAGAACGTGGTCGCGGCCTTGGTCGACAGGCGATACCATTCTTGCGCCTTGACCTTGTCGCCAGCCTGCTCGGCCGCGCGGCCGGCCCAATAGGCCGCCGTCGCCTGAGTCACTGCCGATTTCGAGCCCTTGTAGAGGGCCGTGAAATGGCGCGTGGCGGTGGTGGCGTCCTGCAGGAAGCGCAGCGAGATCCAGCCGGCCAGCCATTCGCCCTCGACAAAGGCATCGCCAGATGACGCGCCGTGATGCGAGGCCAGGCGATAGGCGACGGAGATTTCGCCTTTATCCAGGGAGAGGCGGGCAGCCCGCTTCAACTCAGCCCACATTTTCTCTGGCCGCAGCACATGCGGCGGCACCGGGTCGAGCAAGGCGGCCGCCTTGTCGACATCACCGCTGAGGCGCAGCCAGCGGGCCTGGTCATAGACCAGGCCGGGATCCTTGCGCAGATCGGGCGGCACCAGCGACAGCATGGCCGGCGCATTCGATGCCTGGCTTTCCAGGGCGAGCCGCGCTTGCGCCAGGACGCGATGCGGCGGGTCGACCCGTTCCAGCATGCGGCCGGATTGTTCCGGGTTGTTGTCCCAGAGCAGGCGATCGAGGCGGGTCTGATGATCGGTCGGTTGCAACAGCGCGCCGAAGAGCTGCAGGAAGGTCGCTTCCTGGTCGGAAGAGAAATCCATGTCGATCCAGGTATCGCGCACCAGGCGCGCCAACTGGGTGGCCTGCTTCTTGGCGGCCAGCGCATTGGCGAGCTTGATGGCGCCATCGACCGTGTTCGGTTCCCGGCCCTTGAACCAGGCGATCACATTATCGGCCGGGTAGTCGTCGGGCATGGCCCGCTCGGCCTGCGAGAACAAGGTCTCGCGCAACGGCCAGTCGGGATTGTCGCGGAGGAAGCTGGTCATCTCCTGGAAATCCCGGCCGGGTCCCGGCCGGGTCAGGTCCAGCCATTGGATCACCTTTTCCGGCAGCGGATTGCTTGCCTTGGCGGCCAAGGCCCGGGCGTCGCTCCATTTGTCCTTGTCGATCAGGGCAAAGGCCCGGAGATAGATGTCCTTATCCTTGCTGCTGAGGGTGGCCGGCAGCAGGGTGGTTGGCGGCGGCGCCACCGTCGATTGAGCCAAGGCGGGATTGAGAGCGGATGGGCCGACGAGCCCGGTTAACAGAAATACGGAAAGTGCCAGAGCCCGTCGCACAGGAAACCTCATTCGATTCTTCCAGCATTCTAAATTGGTTAACCGGTTGCGACAATGTTCCTTACCCGTCAACATGATTGCCGTCATAGCGCTGGGCCGGATTCCGATGCTTAGGGAGTTGCCCGGCGATTCGACGGGCCGGACCCATCGTTTCGCTTGCTCGAGCCGGGCCGTGCGGCTATCTTCCGGCACCTTTAGGAGCGGCGCGAGTCACGCCGTATAAGTGCAAGGACAGGCTGAAATGACCGAGTTCAAGGGTTCGATTACGGCGTTGATCACACCTTTCCGTAACGGAAACGTCGACGAGGCTGGATTCCAGAAATTCGTGGATTGGCAGATCAAATCCGGTATCGACGGCGTGGTCCCGGTCGGCACCACCGGCGAATCCCCGACCTTGAGCCATGAGGAACATAAGCGCGTCGTCGAGCTCTGCATCGAGACGGTGGCGAAGCGCGTGCCGGTCATCGCCGGTACCGGCTCCAATTCCACGGCGGAAGCGATCGACCTGACCCTGCATGCCCAGAAGGCCGGTGCCGATGCCGCCCTGGTGATCGTGCCCTATTACAACAAGCCGACCCAGGAAGGTCAGTACCAGCACTTCAAGGCGGTGCATGATGCGACCGACATTCCGATCATCATCTACAACGTGCCGGGCCGCACCGTCGCCAATATGACGGTTGAGACCATGGCGCGGCTTTCGAAGCTGCCGCGTATCGTCGGCGTCAAGGATGCCACGGCAGATCTGGCCCGGCCGGCCTTGCAGAAGCTGGCCAGCGGCGCCGCCTTCCGCCAGCTCTCCGGTGAGGACGCCACGGCCCTGCCGTTCCTGATCCAGGGCGGCCATGGCTGCATCTCGGTCACCTCGAATGTGGCCCCGGCCCTGACGGCTCAGTTGCAGGCAGCTTGGCGCCAGGGCGATCTCAAGACCGCGATCACGATCAACGAGCGCCTTACCCCGCTGCATGAAGCGATGTTCTGCGAAACCAGCCCTGGCCCGGTGAAATACGCCGCGGAACTCCTGGGACTGGCATCTGGCG
>DATMUQ010000780.1:0-4820 GCA_035563795.1 Terriglobales bacterium
CACGGCGGGCAACTTTGCTCGGCCTCGGCAGCGTTGCCGCCTTGGCGGGTCTCGGGAAATTCCTGACCCCGACGGCAGCACTGGCGGCCGAAGAGTCGGCGCTCAATTTCACCGAACTCACCAAGATCTACGACCAGACCCATCACGTGGCGCCGGGTTATACGGCGGAGGTGTTGGTGCGCTGGGGCGATCCGATCGTCAAGGGTGCTGCTGCTTATGATCCGAAAGCGCTGAGCGCCGACAATCTCGCCAAGCAATTCGGCTATAACTGCGACTTCATGGGTTATCTGCCGCTGCCGGCCGGTTCGCAGAACAGCGAGAACGGCCTGCTCAGCGTCAACAACGAATATGCCGATCCGCATATCATGTGGTCCGGCCTCACCGAAGACGATGCTGGCAAGAAGATGAGCCCGGAACAGGTCGAAGTGGTGATGGCAACCACCGGCCATTCCATCGTCGAGGTGAAGAAGTCCGGCGGTAAATGGAGCGTGGTGGCGGACAGCCCCTATAACCGTCGCATCACCTCGCTGACCGAGATGACCTTGACCGGTCCGGCCGCGGGTCATGCGCTGCTGAAGACCAGCGCCGATCCAACCGGCACCAAGGTGATTGGCACCGGCTACAATTGCTCCGGTGGTGTGACGCCCTGGGGCACGGTTCTGTCCTGCGAGGAAGGCCTCTCCGACAATTTCGGCGGCGATCCGGCGAAGACACCCGATCCCAAGCTGCTGGAGCGCTATGGCTATGACGGCTCGGACGCCTATGGCCGTGCCCGCGTCTATGACCGTTACGTACTCGACAAGGAACCGAATGAGCCCAATCGCTTCGACTGGGTGATCGAGATCGATCCCTATGATCCGCAGGCGATGCCGGTGAAGCGCACGGCGCTCGGCCGCTTCTCGCATGAAGCCGCGACCTCGATCGTCAGCAGCGATGGCCGCGTGGTGGTCTATCTCGGCGATGATGATTACTTCGAATACATCTACCGTTTCGTCAGCACCGGCAAGTTCAACGCCAATGACCGCGCGGCCAACAAGAACCTGCTTGATGACGGCGTGCTCTCGGTCGCCAAGTTCGATGCGGATGGCAAGCTGCATTGGCTGCCGCTGGTGCATGGCCAGGGCAAGCTCACTGCCGAGAACGGCTTTGCCGATCAGGCCGAAGTGCTTATCAAGGCGCGGCTCGCCGGTGACATTCTCGGTGCGACACCAATGGACCGGCCGGAAGACATGGAACCCAATCCGGTGACCGGTAAGGTCTATGCGGTGATGACCAAGAACAAGAAGCGCAAGCCCGAGCAGGTCGACGCCGCCAATCCACGGGCCGAGAACAAGTGGGGCCACATCCTGGAACTGACGCCGCCGGGCGAGGGCGCCAACCTCGACCACACGGCCGATGTTTTCGCCTGGGATGTGTTCCTGCTGGCCGGTGATCCGACCAAGCCGGAAATGGGCGCCAAGTATAATGCCAAGCTCACGGCCAATGGCTGGTTCGTCAATCCGGACAATATCGCCTTCGATCCCGCGGGCCGCCTGTGGATCGCCAGCGACGGCGCCAATGATTTCGGCATCGCCGACGGTCTCTATGCAACCGAGACGACGGGCGATGGTCGGGCTTTGACCAAGTTCTTCTTCGCCTGCCCGACCGGTGCCGAGATGTGCGGCCCCTGCTTCACGCCGGACGGCAAGACGCTGTTCGTTGCGGTCCAGCATCCCGGCGAAGACTCGGCGAATGCCGATCAGCCGACCACGCGCTGGCCGGATTTCGGGCCGCAATCCCTGCCGCGTCCCTCGGTGGTGGTGATCTCGCAGGAGAAGGGCGATTTCATCGGCGCGTAAGTCGGGTTGCGGCTGAGCCTTTTTACCGAGTCGCCGCCGAACGAAGCGGCGCAATTCCCCTGGGCTACACCCTTCGCTGTTATCCACAGCGAAGGGTGTTTCTTTTGCCGGGGCAGGGCGGCTAAACTGGCGTCATGTCCTACGCCGATTTCGTCCATCTCCGTGTCCATTCCGCCTATTCACTGTCCGAAGGGGCGGTCAAGAACAAGCAGCTGATCGAGCTCGCCAAGCGCAGCAACATGCCGGCCGTGGCGGTCACCGATAGCGGCGCGCTGTTCGGCAGCATGGAGTTCTCCAGTTATGCCAAGGATGCCGGTATCCAGCCGATCATTGGTTGCCAGCTCGGTGTCACCCGCGAGGACAATGAGCAGCATCGCGGTGTTCAGCCGCCGCCCGATCAACTGATCGTCCTGGTGCAGAACGAAGCCGGCTATCAGAACCTGATGAAGCTGGTCAGCCACGCCTTCCTGGAAACCGAGACGGGATTGGCGCCGCAGGTATCGCTCGATCTCATCGCCAGGCATGCCGAGGGACTGATCGCGCTGACGGCGGGACCGGCGGGCCAGGTGGGACGGTTGCTGCTGGATGGTCAGAACCCGGCGGCGGAAGCGGCGCTGCTGCGGCTGAAAGAGATCTTCCCGGGCCGGCTCTATGTCGAGATCATGCGCCACGGTCTCGCCCTCGAGGATCGCTGCGAAAGCGGCTTCATCGATCTCGCTTACGCCCATGACCTGCCGCTGGTCGCGACCAACGAAGTGTTCTTCTCGGACGAGGGCATGTATGCCGCCCATGATGCCTTGCTCTGCATCGCCGGCGGCACCTATGTCGGGGAGAAGGACCGGCGCAAGGTCACCCGCAGCCATGGTTTCAAGACGGCGCGCGAGATGCGCGAGCTCTTTGCCGATATTCCGGAAGCGGTCGACAACACGCTGGTGATTGCCCGGCGCTGCGCTTTCATGCCGCCGGCGCGCAAGCCGATCCTGCCGGCCTTCTCGGTCGAGATCGCCGAGGCTGATGTGCTGCGCCAGCAATCGGTCGATGGGCTGAAAGCCCGTCTCGATGTGCTGGAATTGAGCGAGGAGGCGCGCAAGCCCTATGCCGACCGACTGGAATTCGAACTCAATACCATCATCCAGATGGGCTTCCCCGGCTACTTCCTGATCGTTGCCGATTTCATCAAATGGGCGAAGCGGCACGACATTCCTGTGGGACCGGGACGCGGTTCCGGTGCGGGTTCAGTGGTTGCCTGGGCGCTCACCATCACCGATCTCGATCCCTTGCGCTGGGGGCTGCTGTTCGAACGTTTCCTGAACCCCGAACGAGTCTCCATGCCCGACTTCGACGTCGACTTCTGCCAGGATCGGCGCGATGAGGTGATCCGCTACGTACAGGAGCGTTACGGTCGCGATAAGGTCGCGCAGATCATCACCTTCGGTAAGCTGCAGGCCCGTGCCGCCGTGCGCGACGTCGGCCGTGTGCTGCAGATGCCCTATGGCCAGATCGACCGGCTTTCCAAGCTCATTCCTAATAATCCAGCCAATCCCATTTCGCTGAAGGACGCAATCGTCAGCGAGCCAGCTCTACGCCAGGCGCAAGATGATGACCCGATGGTCAAGCGGCTGATGGAAATCGCCCTCAAGCTTGAGGGCCTTTACCGTCATGCCTCGACCCATGCCGCTGGCGTGGTGATCGGCGACCGGCCGCTGGATCAACTGGTGCCGCTCTATCGCGATCCGCGTTCCGACATGCCGGTGACGCAGTTCAACATGAAGGATGTCGAGAAGGCCGGCCTGGTCAAGTTCGACTTCCTCGGCCTGAAGACGCTGACCGTGTTGACGACGGCGGTCAAACATCTCGCCAAGCGCGGCATTGAAATCGATCTCCTGAACCTGCCGCTCGACGACAAGAAGACTTATGAGATGCTGGGGCAGGGGGATGCGACCGGCGTGTTCCAGCTGGAAAGTTCCGGCATGCGGGACGTGCTCAAAAAGCTGAAGCCCGACCGGTTCGAGGACATCATCGCCGTCGTGGCGCTCTATCGCCCCGGCCCGATGGACAACATCCCACGCTACATCAATTGCAAGCATGGCCGCGAGGAGCCGGATTACCTGCATCCGTCGCTGGAAGGGATCCTCAAGGAAACCTTCGGCATCATGATCTACCAGGAACAGGTCATGCAGATCGCCCAGGTGCTGTCGGGCTACAGCCTCGGCGGCGCCGATCTCTTGCGCCGCGCCATGGGCAAGAAGATCAAGGAGGAGATGGAGGCCCAGCGCAAATTGTTCGTCGACGGCGCAGTAGAGCGTGGCGTCAAGGCGGACAATGCCGGGCAGATCTTCGACCAGGTCAACAAATTCGCCGGCTACGGCTTCAACAAGAGCCATGCCGCCGCTTATGCCTTGGTCTCGTATCAGACCGCCTGGCTGAAGGCGAACTACCCCGTCGAGTTCTTCGCCGCCTCGATGACCTACGATATGGGCAATACCGAGAAGCTCAATATCTTCCGGCAGGAGCTGACCCGCATCGGCGTCAAGTTGCTGCCGCCGGATATCAACAAGTCGATGCCGACCTTTGCTGTCGAGGCGCAGCCCGATGGCAGTCTCGCCGTGCGCTACGCCCTGGCCGCGGTGAAGAATGTCGGCATGGCGGCGATGGAGCAGATGGTCGCCGCACGTGAAGCGGAAGGTGAGTTCAGCAGCCTCGCCGATTTTTGCGAACGCATCGATCCGAAATCGATCAACAAGCGCCAGCTCGAGAATCTGTCGCTGGCCGGTGCCTTCGAGAGCCTGGTCAAGAATCGCCGCCAGGTTCATGAAGCGGTCGAGCAGATGCTGCGCCAGGCAAATGCCGCGCATGAAGCGAAGAGCAGCAATCAAGACAGCTTGTTCGGCGATGCCGCCAAGGTGACGCTGACCCTGCCGCCGACGCCGGAATGGCCGTCGATGGAGAAGCTGCAGCACGAATTCGGCGCCATCGGTTTCT
>DATMUQ010000781.1:0-6460 GCA_035563795.1 Terriglobales bacterium
CGCCGCCGAAGCCGCTGCCACTGCTGGCACTGCGCTGCTGCGCCTCGAGCGCCCGGCCTGGCAACCGGTCGCCGGTGACCGCTGGACGCAGATCGAAAGCTGGCCGGCTGCCGCGGCGGCCTTGCGTGGCGACGCGACCACGCCGGCGGCGAAACGCGTCTTCCTCGCCCTCGGCCGACAGGAGCTCGGCCATTTCACCGGGCTCGACGATGCCTGGTTCCTGATCCGCTCGGTGGAGGCGCCGGATGCGACGATCCGTTTCGCACAGTCGGAGCTGCTCTTGGCGCGCGGCCCCTTCCGCTACGAAGACGAGCTGGCGCTCCTCAAAGACCATCGGATCGATACCATCGTCTGCAAGAACAGCGGCGGCGCGGCGACTGACGGCAAGCTGACGGCCGCCCGCGCGCTTGGACTCCTCGTCGTCATGCTGGACCGCCCGCGCCGCCCGGACCTGCCCAGCGCGCCGGACGTGCCGGCAGCGATCGACTGGCTGCGGGAGCGGCTTGCGCAAGGCAGCGTTCCTAGCCGCTGATGAGACGCCATGCCCAGGGATGGGGCGCGCAGGTTGATGCAGATCAAGGTCGGCACCGGTTGCCGGCATAGACTCTCACCTGCGGCCCTGGCGACCTCCCGGACATCCGCCGCGATCCGGCAACCGGCCGCGATATCGTCCAGGCCCCGGGAAACGTTGATGGTGCCATGGAGATGGGAGACGAACGCGGTTTCCATGGAAGCGTCTTCGGGCGCCATCACGCTTCTCCGCGACGGCATGCCTGCCCAATGCCGTCGTTCCAACGACTAGATTCCGTCACGCGCCTGTAACGATGGTCGCCCCGCTTTGAGGTAAGAGCCAAAAGCGCCTTGCAACGCGTGCAAAAGACCGCCGCACCGGCTAAGATCGTTTCACGCATTTCCATTTCGATCGATCGACCCGTTGCAACCGCATCATCTGCATCTTGGGGGAAAAAATGGGTGCCTGGGGTTCTGGGATACTGGACAACGACACCGCGCAGGATTTCATCGCCGCGGTGGTGGATGAAAACGATCTGTCAACCATCGAGGAGGCCATCGCCCGCGTGCTGCGTTCTGGGACCGACTATCTCGAAGCGCCCGAAGCGGAAGAGGCGATCGCCGCCGTCAATATCATCGCCCGCATCCTCGGCCGCGACCCGGAAGAACCCGAGGACGCCGATGAAGTCGATGAATGGATCACCCGCTGCGAGGTGGAGCCCGACGATGTCCTGGTCGAGGAAGCTCGCAAGGCATTGGACCGCGTTCTGACCGAGCCCTCGGAACTGCTGGAACAATGGCAGGAATCCGATGACGGCGAAGCTTGGGAACGCAATGTCCGGGCGCTGCAGCAGAGTCTTTAGGTGAGGCCATGACTGATCGTCATCTCCTGCCGAATATTGAGGCCTTCGAGCGGTGGTTGCATGGTGAGATCGCTTTAACTTACGACGCCGTGCGATCTGGTAGCGTCAAGGGCTACACAACTAGCCAAGTGCGGGCCATGCTCAGTCAGCATCATCAGGAGTGGCAGCAGACATCGAAGGAAAGACAGTCATCGCAGCCTGCCAGAAATTGAGCCTGGCCCCCTCACCCTGTCCCTCTCCCACGAGGGGAGAGGGCAAGCGGTGTCGCCTTCCTATCTCTATAGGTTTCGATAATTGTAGTGGTGCCTCAGCACTTCTTAGGCGCGCTGCAATAACTGATTTTGCCAGCGATAAGAGACATAGAGATCAGTAGGCGCGGCGATCTAAGAACATTGAAGGACGGCGTCACTGCGTTCCCTCTCCCCTCGTGGGAGAGGGACAGGGTGAGGGGGGTACCAGTCGAGACGTGAGATTTCAGATCGGCTTCGGCTTGAAATCCAGTGTTACCGAAGTCCGAGCTACGCCTTCCCCTCGCCCTCCGGCTTTTTACCGTACCAGCGCGGCGTATAGGTCCAGTTGCCGCCGCCGACTTTCGGGAAGCTGCGGGTGAGGCTGGAGCCGATGATGACGACGGTGCGCATATCCACCATCTCCGGCGTCAAGTCGCCGAGTGTGACGACGCGCAACTTTTCCGCCGGCCGGCCGATATCGCGGCCGAGCACCACCTGGGTTTCCGGCGCACGGTGGCGGCGGATGATGTCGAGCGCCTCGGCGAGCTGATGCGGCCGCGCCTTGGAGATCGGGTTGTAGAAGGCCATAGCGAGATCGGCCGCTGCCGCGTGATCGAGGCGCTTGGCGATGATCTCCCAGGGCTTCAAATTATCCGAGAGCGAGAGGATGCAGAAATCGTGGCCGAGCGGCGCACCGGCGCGCGAGGCCGCCGCCAGGGCCGCCGAGATACCGGGCAGGATGGCGAGATCGACGCCGTGCCAAATCGGATTGTCGCTGTCATGCAGCGCCTCGACGACAGCCGCCGCCATGGCGAAGACACCGGGATCGCCCGACGAGACCATCACCACATGACGCCCCTCCGCCGCCAGCTCGAAGGCGTGCCGCGCGCGCATCATCTCTTCGCGGTTATCGGTCGCGTGCAGCTTCTGCTCCGGCCGGAAGCCGCCAATCGCATCGGCCGCCATCCGCACATAGGTCTCGTAGCCGAGCACATCCTGGGCCTGCTGCAATTCGCTCTTCACCAGCGGCGCCATCAGGCCGATCTCGCCGGGACCAATGCCCACCACCGCAAGACGACCACGGGCGCGGCCGATCTGGCGCGGCTCTACCGGCGCTGCAGCAACTGCCAGCGCAAGACCGGCAGCGGCATGCAAAGCTGTTGGGGCATTAATTGTCGCGCGTGCAATACCTGATGCCTCGGCGGAGGTCTTCACGAAGCGCAAAGGCAGATTGAGCTGTGCCGCGGCCTGGTGCAGATGGCCAGCGCTGATCTCAGCTTCCGCAGCGACCAGGCAGGCGAGCGAGGCACGCGCGAGCTTATGCTCGGTGAGCAGTGCCTCGATCCGCGCAACCAGCTCATCCGCTGTCGCAGCAGCGTCCGCCGTCACCGCGACAGCAATATTGCGCGGATGGAAGACAAGTTCATCGGCGCCCGCCTCGCGGTCCTGCTCCGTCACCGTGATCTGCAGGCGGCCGTCATCGGCGATCGGGATCTTGGCTTCGGCAAGCCAAGGCGCGTCACCCGTAAGCTTCGCCTGATCGCCGGCCAGCAGGTTGGAGATGAAGGTCTTGCCATCCGCCATGTTGCGCAGGCTGTAGCCTTCCGGCGGATTGATGAGGCAGGTGCCGAAGCGCAATTCGCCGGTGGTGGTGATGGCAGGCGCCACCTCCAAAGCCGCGGCGATCTGGCGGGCGAGCACGTTGACCCCGCGCAAGCCGCCGAGCAGCGGAACGACGGCGCTACCGTCCTCGGCAACAGCGAGGACCGGCGGCTCGGCGCGCTTGTTCTGCAACATCGGCGACAAGGCGCGGATGACGATGCCGGCAGCGCAAAGTGCCACCAGCGGCGTGTCGAGCTCATAGAGCTCACGCAGGGTGTTGCCGAAATTCTCGTACGTAACATCAGCACCGCTCACGCGGCCGGCAAGGCCATAGACGGTGGCACCGGGCAGCGCCACCTGGATGCGCCGTGCCGTGGCGAGGCTGGCGGCACCCAGGATCAGGATCGCCGGCGCTGCGGTCGGTGCCGCCATCTCAGCTGTTCCACTTCTTGCCGGGGACCAGCACGATGGAGAAATAAGGCGAGGCACCCTCTTCCACTTCGGCGAGCGGCACGATCTTCTGCGCGCCCATGGTGGCCCGCTCGACATAGAGCGCCCGGTCACCGAGGCCGAGCTGGTTGATCACGTTGCGCACCTTCGGCAGGTTCTTGCCGAGCTTCATGATGGCGGCAGCTTCGCTCTCCAGCAGCTTGACGCGCAGATCCTCGGCGGAGAGCACGCCGGAGAGGATGTTGAGATTCTGGTTGCGATAGACCAGCGGCGCACCCAGCACCGAAGCGGCGGCGAGGACCGAGCAGACACCCGGCACCACTTCCGTCTGGTAGCGGGTATGCAGGCGGTCGAAGATATACATGAAGGAGCCGTAGAAGAACGGATCGCCCTCGCAGATCACGGCGACGTCACGGCCGGCATCGAGATGCAGCGCCACCTGCTCGCTGGCCTCGTCATAGAAATCGCTGACGATCTTCTCGTAATCCATATGGGCGGGGAGGATCTCCGTCGTCACCGGATAGATCAGCGGCAGGGTCACCTGGTCATCGTTGAGATATTGCTCGACGATGCTGAAGGCATTGCCCTTCTTGCCCTTGGCGGCGAGATAGGCGACGACCGGGGCCGCGCGCAGATGGCGCAAGGCCTTCAGGGTGAGCAATTCCGGATCGCCGGGGCCGACGCCGAGACCGAAGAGACGGCCCTTCTGTTGTGCTGACATGTTATTCCTTCTCCGTCGCCAGGGCATTGACCGCGGCGGCGGCCATGGCGCTGCCGCCACGACGGCCGCGCACGATGACATAGGGGACGCCGCGGCTATTGGCGGCGAGTTCATCCTTGGATTCAGCGGCGCCGACGAAACCGACCGGGCAACCGATGATGAGGGCGGGCTTGGGCGCGCCTTCGTCCAGCATTTCCAGCAGGCGATAGAGCACGGTCGGGGCATTGCCGATCGCGACCACGCTGCCGGCGAGATGCGGCAGCCACAGATCGAGCGCCGCCGCCGAGCGGGTATTGCCCATCTTCGCCGCGCGCTCCGGCACCGAGGGATCGTTGAGCGTGCAGATCACCTGGTTGTCGGCCGGCAAACGCGAGCGGGTGACGCCATCCGCCACCATGCGGCAATCGGCGAGGATCGGTGCACCCTTGGCGAGCGCGGCACGGCCGGCGGCACCGGCGCCTGCAGAGAAACCGAGATCCTTGATCACATCGACCATGCCGCTGGCATGGGCGACGCGCACGGCGAGCTTTTCGAGATCGGCGGGAATGCCGCTCAAATCGGCCTCGGCCCGAATGATGGCGAAGGAGCGGCGATAGATCTCCTGCCCGTCGCGAATATAGTCCAGCATCAGGTCATCCTTTGTTGATCATGTGTCGAAGAAACGAAGCCATCAGGCATTGCCGGCTTTCTCGTCAGCGAGGTTCTTATCGGCGAGTTCGGCCAGCAGATCGGCAGCTTCGGCAAGGGTGATATTGGCAGCCCGCAGCTCACCGAAGCGCGACGCTGCCCCGGTTTGCCGGCGATAGAGGTCGTAATGGCCGGGCGAGACACCGACCAAGGTGGCCGGCTCGGCGCGCAAGGCGGCGCAGGATTTGCCGCAGCCGCTGAGATGCACCGGGAAAGCTGTCTGGCGCGTGGCCAGCAGGCCCGCGAGTTCGATACCATCGCTCTGCGTCGCCGCGAGACCGGAACCGCAACCGGCGGAACCGGTGCAGGCGATCATCTGCGCGAAAGGTGCAGCCATATCGGTAACAAGACCGAGTGCATTGAGCTCCCGGATCACGCCTTCAGCACGTTCCGCGGCAATGGCCGGCAGCATGATGCTCTGCCAGGGCGTGAAGCGCAGGCTGCCATCGCCTTCATGTCGCACGAGCGCGGCAATGGCGATCAATTGCGCCGGCAGCAGGCGGCCAAGCGGCGGCATAGCGCCGATGGAGACGGTGGTGGCCTCAGCGGAGACCGAGCTGTTAGAGGCAGCACTGGCGGCGGGACTGCTTAACCCCCTCCCTTCCCTCCCCCGATTCGGGGGAGGGTTAGGGTGGGGGCCGTGGTTGGAGTGGGAACTCAAACTAGCCTGGGGGCTGCGCTCAACAATGACGCCGAGATGGCTGCCGCGCGGCACCGGCCGGCGCCGCCAGGTGGCAAGCGCCGCATCACGTCGTAGCGTGAAATCCAGGCGGGCCTGCAAGTGGTCGATGAAGGCATCGCCGGCCAGTTCCGCCGGCAGCTGCTTCATGCGGTTGATGCCGGCCTGGCTGCCGCTGATCTCGAGGAAAAGATCGAGGGCGGCGCAGATGAGCGTGTGGGCTCGCGCCAAAGGTGCCGCGGCCAGCGCCTGATCGCCGCGCGGTGTCGCGGCATCGCCCGCGACCGGCATGCAGCTCGCAAGACCGAGGGCCACTTCATCCGCTGAGATTACGGCCAGCCAGAGATCATGCGGGTGATGCAGCATGGCGACGCTTTCGCTGGCATCGAGCTGGATGGCAAATTTCGGCGAGAGGGCGTGATAGCGACGCTCGCCTTGCAGGGTCGTCAGCAGTTGCACCGCCAGCGGCAGGATATCGATGATCTGCCGAGGGTCGCGGCCGGCCAGCGGACTCACCATGACATTGCGCACATCGTCGCTGCCGAGCATTGCCGGGTCGTCGATCGCGCAGCTTGCCGCTTCGCCCGGTGCCGGTTGGGGACCAAGGCCGGCATCGACCAGCGCCTCGACCAAGGCCAGTTCATTCTCTGGCTGCACGGCGCGGATCTGGAAATTGGCGCGGTTGGTGAGTTCGATGGGGGCCGCGCTGAAACGGCTC
>DATMUQ010000782.1:0-4495 GCA_035563795.1 Terriglobales bacterium
CGTCGACCAGCCGCCATTGGCATCGGCATAGAGCACGATATCGTTGCCGAGTGCCGCGCGCACCGCTTCCATCCGCTCGATATCCTCATCGGGATCGAGGCCGACCTTGACCTGCAGGCGGCGATAGCCTTCATCGCGATATTTCAGGGCACGCGCGACCATCTTGTCCGGCGACATCTGCGAGATCGAGCGGTAGAGATCGACGCTCTCGCCATAGCGGCCGCCCAACATCTCGGCCAGCGGCAGGCCGGCACTCTTTGCCAACACGTCCCAGAAGGCCATGTCGATCGCCGCCTTGATATAGGGATGGCCCTTGAGATGGAGATCCATCAGGCGGCGCATGCGGCCGGTCTCGCGGGGATCGGCCTGCAGCACGATCGGCGCCAGTTCGGCAAAGCCGGCCCGCGCCGCCGCGGCGAAGGAGGGGTCATAGAAAGCGCCGAGCGGCGCCATCTCGCCCCAGCCGGTGATGCCGGCATCGGTATCGATCCGCACGATGAGGCTGTCGAAGCCTTCGGCGCTGCGGCCGCCGGAACAAGTATAAGTGCCGTCGCGGAAGGGCTGCCATTGGCGATAGGCGGAAATTTCACGGATCTGCATGTTTCTGCTCGTCGGTAAATCAGCGGGCTTTTCAGGACATCTCATCCGTAGCCTAACATGCCGCCTGGTCGATTCAACGACGGCGGCTATCCTGCGCACGGAAACGACCTGCTCCGGCCACCTATGGGTGGCAAGCTTGGGCGCCGAGCTTCAGCGATTGCCTGCCGCCCACCCGTTCCGGCCTTGACAAGGTGCATACCGGCCGGCCTAACAATCGATCCTGCGCCAGCAGGCGGCGGTTGATGGTGGGACGACGCAAAGGGGAATTCATGGATCGGTTCGGAACACTGAATACCTTCGTCGTGGCTGCCGAGGCCCTCAATTTCACCGAAGCTGGTCGGCTCCTCGGGGTCTCCTCATCCGCGGTCAGCAAGACGATCGGCCGCCTGGAGGAACGACTGGGGGTTCGCCTGTTCCACCGCAGCACGCGGAGCATCTCCCTGACGCCGGAAGGCGAGATGTTTCTCGCCCGCTGCAAGAGCATCTTCGGCGAGTTCGAGGCGGCCGAACACGAATTGGCGCAGTCGGTTGCTTCGCCGCGCGGGCGCCTCCGGGTCAGCCTGCCGTTGGTGCCGAGCTTGCTCGGCGATACGCTGACCGATTTCATGGCGGCCTATCCGGATATCGAGCTCGACCTCGACTTCTCCGACCGGCTGGTCGATGTGATCGAGGAAGGCTTCGATGCCGTCATTCGGACCGGTGACACGGCGGATTCCCGCCTGATGACGAAAACACTGGGCAGCTTCCGCCACCGCATCGTCGGTTCGCCGGCATATCTCACGGCACGCGGGAAGCCGGGCCGGCCGGAAGACCTCGCCCAACATGCCTGTCTGCATCATCGCTTCCCGGCAACAGGCAAGCTTGAGCGCTGGCCCTTGAGCCGGGCGGGCAAGGACCTCGATCCGGAACTGCCGAGTGCCGCCGTCGCCAGCACCCTGGAGCCATTGATCAAGATGGCAGAAAAAGACGTCGGGCTGGCTTGCGTGCCGATCTTCATGGTGCGAAAGCAGCTGGCCGATGGCAGGCTCATCTCCGTGCTGGACGATTATCTCAGCTCGACCCGCCAGTTCCGCATCCTCTGGCCGTCGAGCCGGCAACTTTCCCCCAAGGTGAAAGTCTTTGTCGCCTTCATGGCGGAGCACCTTTTCCCGCCGGAAGAGCGCGGATAGAAGCGGCACCCAACTTCCCGCTCGATTGACGACACTACAGTCACAACTGTCCTGACCCGCGCCCTAGTTCCGCGCGCCGCGCCGGTGCCCATCTGAAAGGACCGAGGGACCGGCTGTCAGGATTGCCATCCGGCTGGTCTCCATCAGATGGAGACAAATCATGTCGAATATCGAACTCGCGAAGGACGAGAGTGCTTATCTCGCTGCGCCCGAACAGACGGGTGATCTGCGCGGCTGGCTGGCGGTCTTCGCCGTGGCGCTCAGTGCCACGGTTTTCTGCACCACCGAATTCCTGCCAGTCGGGATTCTCCGCTATATCAGCCGGGACCTCGGCGTCACCGAAGGCCTGGCCGGCATCATGGTGACCGCGCCCGGCCTGCTGGCGGCCTTCGCCGCCCCGATCGTCACCCTGGCGGTCGGCAATCATGACCGGCGCCGTGTCCTCTGGGGCCTGGGCGCCTTGCTCGTCCTCTCCAACCTGATCGCCATGGTCGCACCGAATTTCGCGACGCTGATTCTCGGCCGTGCCCTTTTCGGCATCGGGCTCGGTGGCTTCTGGGCCATCGGCGCCGGGCTTGGTGCGCGTCTCGTGCCGGCCAAGGTGGCCGGGCGCGCGACCGCGGTGATCTTCGCCGGTGTTTCCATCGGCATGCTGATCGGTGGTCCGGCCGGCGCTCTGCTCGGCGATCTCCTGGGCTGGCGCATCGCTTTCGGCGCCTCGCTCGCCTTGTCCGTTCTCTCTTTGGCGATCCAGTTCCTGGCCTTGCCGAAGCTGGCGGCCGAGAAGGCGATCCGACCTGCCGACCTGCTCAGCATCCTGGCAACGGCGAATGGCCGGGTCGGCATTGCCGCGATGTTCCTGGTGCTCTGCGGGCAATTCGCGACCTATACCTATGTCACGCCGTTCCTCGCACAGGTGTCGGGTTTTGACGGCCGGATGATCTCCTCGCTCCTGCTGGGCTATACCGCGATCGGTCTAGCGGGGAACTTCATCGGCGGTGCCGGATCCGACCGCGCCGTGAAGCGCATCTTCCTGCTCGCCATCCTCTTCATCCTGGCGCCGGTGGCAGTGCTGCCGATGCTCGGCAGTTCCCAGGTGGCGGCAATCAGCCTGCTCGCCGTCTGGGGGCTCGCTTACGGCGCCATGCCGGTGGCGCTGCAGCGGTGGATGGCGGCCGCGGCGCCGGAGGCAAGAGAGGGTGGCATGGCGCTCTTCGTCGGCAACTTCCAGATCTCGATTGCGGTCGGATCGTTTCTCGGCGGCCTGGTCGTCGATCATGCCGGGCTTGGCACCACCATGTATTTCGGCGCGGCCCTGGCAATGGTCGCCCTGCTGGTACTCGCGCTCTTCGGTCGCGGTGGCAGAACGGCGGTGTAAACGCCGCCGATGAAAGGGCTGGCCGAGGGGCGTCATCCTTCGGTCAGCCCATTTGCGGTCTCGCGATGGGCCAGTGGTCCCTTGCCGGATTGTGGACACAGCAGTCACAGCTGTTCCAACGGCCGGCCCACTTATCCCCCGATTTCAAGGCCTTATCTCTAGTCACACAGGCGGCGACGAACGTGATCTCACGGCAAGAAATCCCGCCGCATCGACATTACCAGGAGATATCCATGTCAAAGCTCTATTCCCCCGTGAAGCTCGGCGCCATCGATCTGGCGCACCGGGTGGTGTTCGCACCGATGACCCGCTTGCGCTCCGAGCAGCCGGGCGATGTGCCCGGCGAGCTGATGGCTGAATTCTATGGCCAGCGCGCCTCCAAGGGTGGCCTGCTGATCGCGGAGGCGACGCCGGTTTCCATTCAGGGGCGTGGTTATCTCGGCGCGCCCGGCATCTATGCGGATGAGCAGATCGCTGGCTGGCGCAAGGTGACCGATGCGGTCCATGCCAAGGGCGGCAAGATCATCCTGCAGATCTGGCATGTCGGCCGCCAATCGCATGTCGATATGACCGATGGCCAGACGCCGGTGGCGCCTTCGGTCGTGCCCTTCGAACAGATCGTCTTTACGAAGAATGGCTGGGTGCCGGTGTCCCCCCATCGGGCGCTAGAGACGGCGGAAATTCCCGGTATCGTCGAAGAGTTCCGCACCGGTGCCGTGCGCGCCAAGGCGGCCGGCTTCGACGGCGTCGAAGTCCACGGCGCCAATGGCTATCTGATCGATCAGTTCCTGCAGGACGGCACCAATAAGCGTACCGACCGTTATGGCGGCTCGATCGAGAACCGAGCGCGCTTGCTGATGGAGATCACGGAAGCCGTGGTTTCCGTCTGGGGTCCCGGCCGGGTCGGTGTCCGCTTTGGCCCGAGCGGCACCTGGGCGTCCATGCATGACAGCAACCCGGCAGCCTTGTTCGGCTATGTGGCCGAGCAGTTGAACCGCTTCGATCTTGCTTATTTGCATGTGATCGAACCGCGCATCAAGGGCGACCGGGAGATCGAGGACGGCCGCCCGCCGGTTGCAGCACAGAATCTCCGCCAGATCTTCAAGGGCGCAATCATCGCCGCCGGCGGCTTCCAGCGCGCGGATGCCCAAGAGACTGTGGAACGCGGTGACGCGGATCTGATCGCCTTCGGCCGCTTCTTCGCCTCCAACCCGGACCTGCCGGAGCGGCTGCGGCGCAATCTGCCGCTCAATGACTACGACCGGGACACCTTCTGGGGCGGCGATCATCGTGGCTACACGGATTACCCGCAGTACCAAGAAAAGGCCGAGGCACGGAAGGTTGCAGT
>DATMUQ010000783.1:0-3118 GCA_035563795.1 Terriglobales bacterium
CCAGCAGACCGCAGCGAACCGGGTATTCACGGCGGTGACTTTCGGGGCCAAGACCGGTGTCGATGCCGGTGCCACTACGCTGTCGCTCAATGTCGGTCAGGATCTCAATGTCGAGACCGTGACACTCAACCTGAACATGACCCATGCCGACCTCTCCAAGCTGTCGCTGAGCCTGGTTTCGCCGACCGGCACGACGGCCGTCTTGTTCGACAAGGGATCGGTCACCGGCACCAGCCTCAGCTGGTCGTTCAATGCCAATACCTTCCTCGGCGAGCACAGCGCCGGCACCTGGAAAGTGGTGGTCACCGACAGCACGGCGGATGGCAAGGCCGTCAATATTCAAGGTGGCAGCCTGACTTTCGGCGGCGATGCCTCGGCCAATACCCAGGAGATCTTCACCGACGCCCTGGCAAACAGTAGCCAATCGACCATCACCCTGAGCGACACCACGGGCACGGACACCATCAATGCTTCGGCGGTGACGACCAACTCGCATATCGATCTCTCCGGCGCCACTAACACCATCATCGCCGGCAAGACCATCAAGTTTGCCGCTGGTACGACCTTCGAGAAGGCCATTGGCGGCGATGGCAATGACGAGATCTACGGCAACAGCAGCACCAATCTGCTGATCGGCGGCCGCGGCGACGACAAGATCTATGCCGGCAGCGGCAATGCGACGCTGGTCGGCGCGCAGGGCAATGACACGCTGGTCGCCGGCAGCGGCAAGGACGTCTTCCGTTTCGACGCCGCGACGGTCGACCAGGGAACCGATCTGATCAAGGGCTTCAAGCTGGGCATTGATGCGATCGACCTCAAGGCCATCTTCAAGGGCCTGGTCAGCAGCACGCTGATCAGCGGCGGCTATCTCAAGATCGCCAATGACAGCACCGGCTCGGCCCTGATCTCGGTCGATGCCGACGGTTCGGCCGGCAAGGCTTCCTCCATGCTGACCCTCGCCAAGATCGACGGCGTCAGCGCTGCGAAGCTGGCGGTCGGCACCGATATCTGGGTCGTGTGAAATCAACGACCTGACGGTCGACCATGCTGTGAGAATTGCAAGGCAGGGCTCTGGTGGGCCCTGCCTTCCGTTTGCGGCCTCAGGATTCGTGGAAGGCCATCGCCAGCGAGTTGCGCAGCGGCGCTGTCAGATAGTGGAGCGCCGTCTCCTCGCCGGTGACGATGAAGGCCTCGGCGCTCATCCCGGCTCGCACCACATTATCTTTGCCAAGACGTGCAAGTTCCGCGGCTGATACCTGGATGCGGGCTTCGAACCAGATCTCGCGCCCGTCCTGGCTGACGATGCGGTCAGCCGAAACTTCGCTCACCGTTCCCTCGATCTTCGGCACCGTCCGCTGATTGAAGGCGGGGAAGACCAGTTTCGCCGACAGGCCGGGCCGGACATGGTCGATATCGTTCGGATTGACATGCACGCTGATGACCAGGGCCTCCTGGCTGGGCACGATCGCCAGGATCTGTCCGCCGGGCGGCACCACGCCACCTTCGGTATGGAACAGCAGGTTCATGATCCGACCGGTGACGGGGGCATGTATCTCCAGCCGCGCCTCCTGGTCGGTCAGGGCCTGCTGCTGCTCACGCAGCGACACGATGTCGGTCTCCGCCTGTGCCAAATCCTGATTGGCCCGTTCGACATATTCCGCCTGCAGATTGACGATCTGCTCCTGGGCCTCGCCGATCGCCTGCTGGGTCTTGGCAATATCCGCCTTGGTCTTGCCGACATCGCCGTTGAGGCCAGCCTGGGCACGCTGCAGGGCCAGCAGCCGCGGCTTGGCCGCAAAGCCCTTCTCCACCAGGGCCTGCTGGGTCGCCGTCTCCTGATCGATCAGGGCCAATTGGCCCTGTAACGATTGCAGTTCTGCTTCGCCACCCTTGATCTCCTGCTGCAACTGCTCGATGCGCTGCTGCAGGATCTCCTGGTTGGCCGTCAAGGTCGCCCGCCGGGTGGTGAAGAGATTGGCCTGCGATGCCAAGGTATCCTGAAGGCCAAGCTGCTGTGTCGCGGCGAGGAGATCGGATGCGATCTCGAAGGTTTGCGTCTGGCGGGTCTCAGCAAGCAGGCGTTTTTCAATGAGCTGCAGAGTCAGCAGGCGTTTGCTGACGTTGAGCAGATTGGCCTCCACCACCTTGTCCTCGAGACGGACCAGGAGGTCGCCGGCCTGCACCAGGTCGCCGTCCTTGACATAGAGCGCCTTGATCAGCCCGCCCTCGCGATGCTGCACGATGCGGGTCGAGCCTTCCGGGATGACGACGCCATGGGTAATGGCGGCACTCGTCAGCGGCACTGTGGCCGACCACAGGAACAGCGCACCGAAGAACAGAACTATCGCCAGCAGGCCGCTGCCAATGGCAAAACCGGTCGCCTGCCGCAATGTGATCGCGCGATCAAAGGTCATGGCATCACCCCGCGCCGCGCAAGCTGGCGACATTGGCCGGAACCGGCTGGCCGGCATTGCTGAGCTGGCTGATCATCTCGCGCGCCGGCCCCTGCAGCACGATCGCGCCGTCATTGAGCACGATGATGCGATCGGCCTTCACCAGCAGGCTCGGCCGATGCGACACAAAGATGACCGTCGAACCGAGGTCCCGCAGCGCCGAAAGCGCATTGGCGAGGTGCTGGTCGCCTTCCTGGTCGAGATTGGCGTTCGGCTCGTCGAGCACGATCAGTTTCGGCAGCTTGTACAAAGCGCGCGCAAGGCCAACACGTTGTCGCTGGCCACCGGAGAGCGAACGGCCATCGGCGCTGAGCACGGTGTCATAGCCCTTTTCCAACCGCAGGACGGTGTCGTGGATGCCTGCCAGCATGGCGGCGTCCCAGACCGCCTCCAGGTCGGTTTCCGGGGCAAGCCGGGCAATATTGGCGGCGAGGGGGGCGGGAAAGAGTTCGACCTCCTGCGGCAGGTAGCCGAGTGCCGCGGCGAACTGGTCGTCGGGCCACAGCGCGTAATCGCTGCCGTCGAGCCGCAGCTTGCCGGAAGTCGGGGTAAGGGCCCCGGCAATGAGGCGGCAGAGGCTCGACTTGCCCGAACCGGAAGGGCCGACAATGCCAAGGATCTCGCCGGGCCGGCAGGTGAGGTTGATCTTATACAGGATGAGCCCG
>DATMUQ010000784.1:0-5542 GCA_035563795.1 Terriglobales bacterium
CCGGCTCGCGGCACGCCGGGCTGCAACCCGGCCACGGCCGCCGCGAGCGCTGGGATCGCTCACCGCGGTTTGCTGCAGCAGATCGGCAAGGCGCCGGATATGCGGATTCTCGAAACGCGACGCATCGGGGGCATATTGGCCGATCAGGCGCCGGGCCGCCGCGCGCGGCTCGGTGGCGCTATCTAGGCTGAGGATCCAGGATAGCAGCAAGTCTTCGGCCGGGCCGGGAAATTCCGGCCCCATGGCGAAGGCTTCGCGAATCAGGGCTTTCGGATCGTCAGTCGGCTGGATTTGCTCATCCATCGGAATACCTGTGGTCATCGGCTTGCGGCAGGACGGGAAATGCCCGCTTTTGCTGGCCTGTGGTCAACCTTATCCGACTATGCGGCGGCCGCCAGCCGCTAACTCGCCGGAATCCGCCAGACCAGCCGCCGAAATGCGACACCCGGGCGGGCGGCCCCGATGGGCCAGCAATCGCCATGGACACACACTGAAATGTAAGAATATTTCCCCGTGTATGTTGTAATCACGGCCACCCCTGTTAAGTTTGGTGTAGCTGAACAATATGAGTGTCGTCCCAATTGTTGCTCAGGCGGTTGTGGCCTGTATGCCGGTCGGGACCGGCCGTGACTGAAAGTTAAAGTTAAGGAGTACGATCATGTCCGTCATATCCCCGCATGACGCGACTGAAGGTTTGACGGATAACCCCGCCGCGCTGTCCTCGCAGGATGGTGCCTTGAAGCCCGGCCAGCTGCTGGTCGAGATCAGTCCCACCGCCTTCACCGAAACTGCCGCAGCCGCCACCGAGAGTATCGGTGAGCCGGTCCTGGATGTGCACCATCAGGCCACCATCGCCCTCAATGTGAGCGATGTGCTGGATCTCGGTACTGAAAACGTCGACGGGCTCGACGCCTTGGTCATCAACGGCGAGCTGGGTGACGCGGTCCATCTTGCCAACGAGCCCGGTTACATTTGGTCCAGGTCTACGGCGGAAGCGCCGGAAGGCTACCAGATGTTCCATGCTCATAGCAGCGTCGGCGATTTGCAGGGTACCACCCTGGCGGTTGATGCCCATCATCAGCCGGTCACCGTCCTGGTGCAGCACGATCTCACCGTCATCCTGCATACGAGCTGATTGGCGCAGCGCACCGGCAGATCCGAGCGCGGCGCGACCAAGACACCGGATTCATCCGTACACCGGCTTGACCTGAATATGTGTCTGGTCAGCGCGGGCGGCGCGCTGCGCCGGCTCGATATCTTCTGCCGACAACACGGTCCAGCCGACAAATACAGCTAAGATGATGTCATCTGTAGCGCATCAAGGCTTGCCGCATCGGCATGCAGTCGCGATATTTCACACTAACGGGCGTGAAGACTTGCAACTCCTGCAAGCCAGAAATCGTTAATGGATCATTGACAGACTCTGCTCCGCCATATTTGAATTATTCCAAACTAAGCAAGATACGGAGCACGAGCCGTCAAGATTATCGCGGTGCAGCCTGACGGGGGTCATGCGCAGTACCGCTTCTAGCAGTCGGTATTTTAGGAGCGCTGGGGATGTTCGAACGCTTACTGAAAGTTGGCGTGCGGCGGGGCCACGTAACCCTGATTGATCCATCGGGTCGCCGTCACGAAATGAAATATTCAGCCGAGCCGCGTGTCACGGTCCGCATTCACGATGCGGCCACCGATCGTGGCCTGTTCTTCAATCCCTGGCTGAAGGTCGGCGAAGCCTATATGGACGGCCGGCTGACGATCGAAGAGGGCAGCCTCTACGACCTTATCGACATCTGCATGGACGCCACTGACGAGGTGCAGAACGTCGCCCTGCAGCGTTTCTTTGGCGGCGTGCAGAAGCTGCTGCGCTGGTGGCACCAGCACAATCCGATCGGCATCGCCCGCGAGCATGTGGCGCATCACTACGATCTTTCGCGCCAGCTCTTCGAGCAGTTCCTCGACGAGAGCATGCAGTATTCCTGCGCCTATTTTGCGACACCGGAGACGACGCTGCCGCAAGCGCAGCAGGCGAAGATGCGCCATATCGCCGCCAAGCTGCTGCTGCAGCCGGGCCAGCATGTGCTCGATATCGGCTGCGGCTGGGGCGGGCTCGGCATGTATCTCGCCAAGGTCGCCGATGTGAAGGTGACCGGCGTTACCCTCTCCACCGAACAGCATCAGGTGGCGGAAGCCCGCGCCAAGGCCGCCGGTCTCAGCGACCGCGTCACCTTCAAGCTGCAGGACTATCGCCACGAAACGGCGAAATACGACCGCATCGTTTCGGTCGGCATGTTCGAGCATGTCGGCGTCAAGCATTACGGCGAGTTCTTCGGCAAGGTACAGGAGCTGCTGGCCGATAATGGCGTCGCTTTGCTGCATGCGATCGGCCGCCGCGACGGTCCCGGCTATACCAATCCCTGGCTGCGCAAATACATCTTCCCCGGCGGCTACAGCCCGGCCCTCTCGGAAGTGCTGCCGAAGATCGAGAAGACCAAGCTCTGGGTCACCGATATCGAGGTCCTGCGCCTGCATTACGCCGAGACGCTCAAGGCCTGGCGCGCCAATTTCAATGTTGTGCGGGACAAGATCCGCACCCTTTATGACGAACGCTTCTGCCGCATGTGGGAGTTCTATCTGATCGGCAGCGAACTCTCATTTCGCTACGACTACAACATGGTGTTCCAGATCCAGATGGGCAAAGGCATCCATGCGGTGCCGGTGACCCGGGACTACATGTTCGACTGGGAGCGCCGCCAAGCTGGCATGGCCACCGGCAAGATCAGCGAAAAGGCCAGCCTCGGCGAACGCGCGGCCGAATAGCGGGCAGCCGCTTCCGGCCCATCACTGCAGCGAAAACCTGTTCAGCTCGGAAGGCGGATTGAGACCCTCAATCCGCCTTCGGTCCGATTGGCCAGGGTGACCTCGCCGCCATGGCTGAGAACAATGCTCTGCACGATGGCAAGGCCGAGGCCGGTGCCGCCACTGTCGCGGTTGCGCGATGCCTCCAGGCGGTAGAACGGCCGGAAGACGAGATCGCGCTGCTCCTCCGGGATGCCCGGCCCGTCATCATCGATCGTCACCAGCACCGATTTTTCCTCCTGCTGCAGGCCGACACGCGCCGTCTTGCCATATTTGATGGCATTGTCGATCAGGTTGCCGAAGCAGCGGCGCAGCGCCAGTGGCCGGCCGGTGATGTCGCAGCGCGCCGCCAGGTCGGGTAGCAAGGAGGCGCCCGGTATATCCGCCACCACCTCGCGCAACAGCACCATGAGATCGAGCAATACGGCCGGCTCGCGGTCGCTGTCCTCACGGGCGAAGGCAAGGGTCGATTTGATCATCAATTCCATTTCGTCGAGATCGGCCAGCATGCGCCGCTGCGCTTCCGCGTCCTCGACGAATTCGGCGCGCAAGCGCAGGCGCGTGATCGGTGTCCTGAGATCGTGGGAAATTGCCGCAATCATCTGCGTACGGCCATCGACCAGGCGGCGGATACGGGCCTGCATCTCGTTGAAGGCATGGGCGGCGCGGCGCACCTCGATCGAGCCCGTCTCCGGCACCGGCGCGTCGAGATTGCCGCGGCCCAGCGCCTCAGCAGCCTGGGTGAAACGCGCCAGCGGCCGTGTCAGGCGGTAGACCGGGAACAGGCTGAGGGCGATCGCCACGGCGACGGTCAGGATGATTGAGACGATCAGGTCCCAGGAGGCAATCGGCAGCGAGCTCACTGAGGCGACGTCGAAATTGAGCCAGCCGCCATCCATCAGCTGCACCGCGACACGGAAGCGCCTTTCGCTGGATTGCCGGCTGAGGATCTGGGCCGTACGCTCCTGCTCACTGCCCCAGATTTCCGGCCAGACCCGCGCCAGCCAATTGCCGCTATCGGCCGCCTGCGGGGCGTAATTCACCCGCACCTGGCGCCAATGGATATCAAGCAGGCGGGCCTTGACGACATCGCGCAGCCGCGCGCAGCGGGCATCGACCGGATCGCCGTCAGGCACCGCGCTACGCTCGCTCGAGGCGACATAAAGCGAGGACCGGCTGATGGCGCTGGCGACACCGGAGCGCAGGATCGGCGCCGTTTCCTCGAGGAAGGCGACGATCGAGGCGATGCGTTCCGCCGCCCGCACATCCTCGAGCGCGGTGATCGCCTGGTTGCGGTTGATGTTGTGAAACAAAGTCGTCGCCAGTTGCGAGGCGCAGATGCCGGTGACCACGATCACCACCAGCCAATCGACGATACTATCCGGCAGGAATCGGCGCATCGCCCCGCCTAGCTACGGATCACTTGCGGCGTGAACATATAGCCGCCGCCGCGCACCGTGGTGATTAGCTGCGGTGCCGAGGCATCGAGCTCGATCTTGCGGCGCAAACGGCCCACCTGCACGTCGATACTACGGTCGAAGGCCACCGCTGCCCGCCCCTTGGCGAGATCGAGCAGCCGGTCCCGGCTCAGCACCCGCTGCGGCCGCTCGGCAAAGGCCACCAGCAGGTCATATTCGCCGGTCGACAATTCCACCGCCTCTCCCACCGGATTGGTCAGCTGGCGGGTGCCGAGATCGAGCTTCCAGCCGGCGAAGCCCAGCACGGCACCGGTATCACTTTCCATCGCCACCACCGGCTCGCGCTGATCGGCGCGGCGCAGGACGGCCCGGATGCGGGCCAGCAATTCGCGTGGATTGAACGGCTTCGCCAGATAATCATCGGCGCCGAGCTCCAGGCCGATGATCCGGTCGGTATCCTCGGCTACCGCCGTCAGCATGATGATCGGCACCTTCGAGGTCGCGCGCACCTGGCCGCACAAAGTGAGACCGGTTTCACCCGGCATCATGACATCGAGGACGATGAGGTCGATCCGCGCATCCGCCATGATCCGGCGCATGTCACGGCCGTCAGGCGCGGTCGATACGCGGTAGCCATGCTTCACCAGGAAGCGGGAAAGCAGGTCGCGGATCTCACGATCGTCATCGACGATGAGAATATGGTCGCTGGGCTCGGTCGGCATGATCGGTTTCGAGGTCGTCTTGATAAGGCTGGCAGCCTGGCTGCGTCGATGTCGTTAGCAAATTTAGTTTGGTGACCGCCTCCCCCGACGGCGACGGCAAAAGTGTAACCGATTGTAACAGTCGCTGGCCCGCTGGCAACAGCGTTACCAAATAGCCCGTCAGATGACATTGCTGCGTTACGCACTAGGGCCATCTTCGTGGTCGAGCGCGGCATGGGCCGGGCATCGATCGATCTTTCGGCCGATGCGGGGGACCGCACAGGAAGAAGGAAATCCAAGATGTCATCAATCGATTTTAACCACTCGCCTGCGGGCCGGCGCCAGTCGTTCGTGCACCAGATCTCCAAGCGCAAGATGTTTCTCGCCGTCACGGCTTTGAGCGGCGTCCTGTTGGCAGGACCGATCGCCGCCACCACGGCAGAAGCCTATCCCGCCCCTGATAGTTTCGCCGATCTCGCCGCCAAGGTGACGCCGGCCGTCGTCAACATCTCCTCGACCCATAAGGTCACCGAGAACGACATGCAGGATCAGCAGGGCATGCCGTTC
>DATMUQ010000785.1:0-2833 GCA_035563795.1 Terriglobales bacterium
GCACCAGCAGGTCGAGCCAACGCCCGGCGCGGGTCGCCGTCCAGCCCTGGATCAGCAGCGACGCCAGCACGGCGACGAAGGCGATGTTGAAATAGCTCTGGGCATTCGGCAGCCCGGCCAGGATCGGCATCGAGGCGAGGAAGATCGGGACCGCGCCGCGCAGACCCACCCAGGCGATATAGGCTTTTTCCCGCCAGTTGAAGCGGAAGGGTGCCAGGCAGAGATAGACCGCGACGGGCCGCGCCACGAAGATCAGGCCAAGCCCGATCAGCAGCGCGAAGGTGAGGTCGCGCAACAGGGCCGTCGGCGTCACCAGCAGACCCAGCAGCAGGAACATGGTGATCTGCGACAGCCAGGCGAGCCCGTCGAGAAAGCGGCCGATGATCTGCTGTGCGCGGTGCGGCGCCGAGGCCAGCATGACCCCGACGAGATAGACGGCGAGGAAGCCGGACCCGCCCAGCAGGTTGGTGCCAGCAAAGACCGTCAATACGGTGGCGGCAGCGAGAATGGGATAGAGCCCCGCCGATAACGTCAGACGCTCAAGCAGGAAGCGCAAGGCAAGGCCGCCGACCACGCCGCAGACGACACCGAAGATCAGCTCAGCCAGCAGCTCCCGTACCACCAGCCAGGCGACACTGAGTTCAGGATGACGGACGAGCTCAAGGCAGATCAGGGTGAGCAGGACGGCGACCGGGTCGTTGATACCGGATTCCATCTCGAGCGTGCCGGTGACGCGGCGATTGACCGCCTGGCCCTTGCCATGCAGCAGCATGAAGACGGCGGCGGCATCGGTCGAGGCGAGCACGGCCCCCACCAGCATGCCTTCGGCGGGCGGGCGATGGCCGAGGGTCACGGCCAGGACGGCAAGAATGCCGGCGGTGACCAGGACGCCCAACGTCGCCAGGCTGAAAGAGGGCAGGCCGACCATGCGGACGACGTCGCGCGGCATCTTGAGGCCGCCCTCGAACAGGATGATCGCCAGAGCGACACTGCCGACACCGAAGGTGAGGTTGAAATTGCTGAAATGCAGGCCGACGACGCCGTCTTCCCCGGCCAGCATGCCGAGAATGAGGAAGATCAACAGCAGGGGGGCGCCCAGTTTGGCTGAGAGGCGGGTGGCGAGGATGCTGATGATGGCAAGTCCGCCGCCAAGGAAGATCAGCTGATTGATCAGGTCCACGCCGCTTTGTCCCCCTCCACGATGATCCGATGCGTCTCCCAGCCAAGGTGCCGAAAGCCGTGCGCGAGATCAACCTTGCGATGGCGTGATGCAGCCGGAACGCGACGATTTTGCACAGCCCGAGTTGACCGGCGCCGGTACTTCCCTAAAGTGGAGGCCGCAACAGCCGCCGTTCGGCGGCAAAAGGGGCAACGCGACGCCGGCGGAGATCGGAGCCGGCAGAGATGGGGATCATGTTCGACAAGGCCAAGCCGACCAAGCAGGAACTGAACAAGCTCAACAAGGGCCTCGAAGCTGCCGCCCGCCTGGCCGACCAGGTCGCCGCTCTCGACCAGACGATCGAAAGCGAGATCAAGGCCCTGGCCTTTATCGATGATGCCGCCCGCAAGGAGCTCTCCCGCACCCAATTGTCGCTCGGGATCGGCAATGCCTATCTGAAGCGCCTGGTCGCCGAGGGCGCCACCTATCTCGTCGCGCAAGCCGGCAAACCGGCGCCCAAGGCCAAAACCAAGGCCAAGGGAGCTGCGAAGAAGCCAGCTGTGAAAAAGGGCGCCAAGAAGGCGGCAGCGAAGAAGAAGACGGCGAAGAAGTAATTCGTCGCAATAATAGATAGACGTTCCGTTCAAGTGCATGGTCGGTGAGTGCCGCGATCGCGGTTGCCCCTCACCCTGTCCCTCTCCCCGCAAGCGGGGCGAGGGAGCAGAAGCGGCCCGCTCAAAAGCCCTCGCCCCACTCGCCGACGAATGTTGGCCTACGCCGACAGGTGGGGAGAGGGTAGTGTGAGGGCAAAGCAGACTGATAGTGGGATAACGAAAAGGCCGGCATTGTGCCGGCCTTTTGCATTTTATCGATCGCGCGATGGTCGCTTGAGGACCGTCAGCCCCGCGTCACCAGGGTGCCCTGGCCGGCCGGGGTGAAGATTTCCAGCAGCATCGAATGCGGCACGCGGCCATCGAGGATGACGGCGGCTTCGACACCGCTTTCGACCGCCATCAGGCAGGTCTCCAGCTTGGGGATCATGCCGCCGGAAATGGTACCGTCGGCGGTCAGCGCCCGCACCTGGCTGGCGGTGAGGTCGGGCACCAGCTGGCCCGACTTGTCGAGCACGCCGGCCACATCGGTCAGCATGACGAGGCGCGCAGCGCCGACGGCAGCGGCGATGGCGCCGGCGGCGGTGTCGGCGTTGATATTATATGTCTGGCCGTCGGGGCCGAAGCCGACCGGGGCGATGACTGGGACGATGCCGGCCTGTTCCAGGCAGCTGATGATGCGCGGATTGACGGCGGCGGGTTCGCCCACCAGGCCGAGATCGACCGGCTTGCCGTCCTTGATCATCTCCGCCTTGCGGGCCTGCAGCAGGTTGTCGTCCTTGCCGCTGATGCCGACGGCATGGCCGCCGGCACCATTGATGGCGGCGACGATCTGCTTGTTGATGGTGCCGGAGAGGACCATCTCGACCACCTCGACAGCGGCGGCGTCGGTGACGCGCAGGCCGTCGATGAAACTGGACTGGATGTTGAGGCGCTTCAGCTGCTCGCCGATCTGCGGCCCGCCACCATGAACGACGATCGGCAGGATGCCGGTCTGGCGCAGCAGGGTGATATCGGCGGCGAAGACCTTCGCCAGTTCCGGATTCACCATGGCATGGCCGCC
>DATMUQ010000786.1:0-5271 GCA_035563795.1 Terriglobales bacterium
GCCATCGCGGCCGCCGGTCGTATGGGTTTGGGCGGTATAGAGCACGTTTTCGATCTGGGTCATGGCCATGGTTGGGTTCCTGGAGGATAAAATTTAACGGATGCGCTTAAATCGGATACGATATAAATATATCAATCGAAATGAATGTCAACCCCCTTCCGATTTAATCGGATGCGATATATATAGTATGGCGTGCTTCCTCTTCCGCCACCGGCAGGCCTGTCGGCGCGGGCTGGGAGAGGGTGAAGGAGAGAACAGATGAAAGACACGACATCCGTGAAGGCACCCGATGGGGGTGATGGATCGGGGAAACGCCCCGATCCAAAGGACCCGAAGATCCGGAAACTGTCGGACTTCCTGTGCTTCGCGATCTATTCGGCCAATCTGGCTTTCGGCCGGGCCTATAAGCCGCTGCTGGACAAATTGGGCCTCACTTATACGCAATACGTGACGATCGTCTCCCTCTGGGAGGAAGACGACATCACGGTCGGTGATCTCGGCGACAAGCTGTTCCTGGAATCGAACACTCTGACGCCGATCCTGAAGAAACTGGAAGCCTCAGGTTATGTCGAACGTCGCCGCGATCCGGCGGATGAACGCCAGGTGCGCATCCATCTGACCGAGGCCGGCCGCCGCCTGCGTGAAGAGGCGCTCCATATCAATCTCCTCTCGGCGACGGGGCTTGAACCGGACGAGTTTGCCAAGATGCAGAAGGGTGTGGTGAAGCTCCGCACCAATCTCTTCAAGGCGATGGAAGAGAAGAAGTAAGATGCGCAGAAGAAATGCTGCCGCTTGAAGGAGCGGCAGCGTCTTCGAAAAGCCTGATCAGAAATACGCCTTGAGGTTCCGCCGGATGCGTTCCTTCACCGGCTCATCCGTGATCTCAGGTGCAAAGCTGTTGCCGGTCACCGCTTCATAGAGCGCGATGTATTTTCCGGTGAAGTCGATCAGCGTCGCCTCGGGAATGGCGGGAATCGGTTCACGGTAGGGATCGCATTGGCCGGCGATCCACAGGCGCAGGAATTCCTTGTCCAGGCTCTCCGGTTCCTGGCCTGCACTATGGCGGGCGGCATAGCTGCCGGCCTGCCAGTAGCGGCTGCTATCGGGGGTCAGGATTTCATCTGCCAAGGTCAGGCGGCCTTGCGTATCGAGGCCGAATTCGAATTTGGTGTCGACCAGGATCAGGCCGCGCGTGGCAGCAAGTTCGCGTCCCTTGGCGAACAAGGCGAGCGAGACCTCGGCGACCTCGTCCCACAGCTTCTGGTTCAGATGCCCGCCGGCAACGATCTCGGCGGCCGTAGTCGGCGCATCATGCTGGCCGGCTGCCGCCTTGGTGGTCGGGGTGATGATGGTCGTCGGCAGCTTGTCGTTCTTCTTGAGGCCATCCGGGAAGCGGATACCATACATCTCGCGCTTGCCATCCCGGTACATCGGCCAGATCGAAGTATCGGTCGAGCCGGTCAGGTAATCGCGCACCACGACTTCCACCGGCAGCATCTCCAGGCGCTGGCCGACCACGACATTCGGATCGGGGTAGTCGAGCACATGATTGCGGCAGATATCGGCGGTGGCGAGGAACCAGAAGCGGGCGATCTGGGTCAGAAGCTCGCCCTTGAACGGGACGGCGGCCAGGATCTGGTCAAAGGCGCTCTGCCGGTCGGTGGAGATCAAAATCCGGCGCCCATCCGGCAGATCGTAATTCTCCCGTACCTTGCCGCGATAATAATTCGGCAATTCCGCGAAGGCCGCTTCGGTCAAGACACGGGGAATGGCGGCGCGGATAATATCGGCAGAGAGCATGGAGATCCTTCCGGGCAAAAGAGGGCCGAGTTATGGCACCAAGACCGGCAGTGGGCAATCACGTGGGCGCGAGGAGACGGACAGGCTCGGTCCGGATTGCCGCGGTCTGCTCGGCCAGGATGGGATAGATCCGGGTTGGATAAACCGGGAGAGGGCCGCAGAATTTCGCCGGCGATGGAAAATCGCCCTTGAAACAGCCCCAGGTCTCTCTATTTAATCGGATACGATTAAAGCGCGTCCGCTAAAAATATCACCGGATCTGTCGCTTCTCACCAGCTAACCCTTGATGATGAAAGGATAATTCCATGTCCAAGATCGAAAAAGTCCTGCTGACCGGCAAGACCCATACTGTGGCGACCCGTCGCGAGGGCAGCTCCCGGGTTGACCATGCCCGCCTCGACATCAAGCTCTCGACGCCGAATGTCCCCAGTGGCGAGCTCAGCTTTGGCGCCGTCCAGGCCCATCCGACCGCCGAGCAGTTCTTTGCCGGCGCCTGGTCTGCCTGCTTCACCGGCGCAATCGATCTCGCCGCCCAAGCGCGCAAGGTGACCCTGCCGGCCGACCTCGCGGTCGATATCGAGGTCGATCTCGGTCAGACGGGCAGTGCCTATTTCCTCCAGGCCCGCGTCAACGTGACTGCACCGGGTCTTACCCAGGAGCTCGCCGAGGAACTGGTGCACGCGGCGCATCAGATCTGCCCGTATTCGAAGGCGGTCAGCGGCAATATCGATGTCGCCAACAGCGTCCGTACCGCGTGACATGCCGCATGGCCGGTCCGCTTCCCGCGATCAGATCGGGGCAATCGGACTGGCCACCGTGCGCTTCTCTCGAGACATGAAGGAAACAGCAACAGATGTTCAGTCACATCGCGGTCGGCGCCAATGACCTCGAACGCGCCAAGCTTTTCTATGACGCCATCTTGGGCCAGCTCGGTTATGGCGCGGGCCAGAAGCGGCCAAAGGGCGATTATGTCTATCTCTCCGATACCGGCATGTTCATCGTGACCCGGCCGATCGATGGCCAGACCGCGACCCATGCCAATGGCGGCACCATCGGCTTCACTTGCCGGTCAATCGCAGAAGTCGAGCATTGGCATGCGGCCGGGATTGCCACCGGCGGCAAAACGGACCAGGATCCGCCAGGAATTCGCAATACCGAGGCCGGCTCCCTATATCTTGCCTATCTGCGCGATCCGGACGGCAACAAGCTCTGTGCCCTGTATCGGCTTGAGGACCGCCTGGCGGCCTGAAGCCCAGGTGATGACAGGCTTTCGAAAGAAAGGAACCAAACCGAACCATGACGACGCAAACCGAAACCGCCCTCCTGGCCGGCGGCTGCTTCTGGGGCATGCAGGATCTGGTCCGGCGCTATCCCGGCGTCATCTCCACCCGCGTCGGCTATAGCGGCGGCGACGTCCCCAATGCCACCTATCGCAACCACGGCACCCATGCCGAGGCGATCGAGATCGTGTTCGACCCGAAGCGGATCAGCTATCGCGACATCCTGGAATTCTTCTTCCAGATCCATGATCCGACCACCAAGAACCGCCAGGGCAATGATATGGGCCTCAGCTACCGCTCGGCGATCTTCTACCGCGACGCCGCGCAGAAGGCGGTGGCCGAGGACACCATCGCCGATGTCGATGCCTCGGGGCTGTGGCCCGGCAAGGTGGTGACCGAGCTCGCCCCCGCCGGCCCGTTCTGGCAGGCCGAGCCGGAGCACCAGGACTATCTGGAGCGCATCCCCAACGGCTACACCTGCCACTTCATCCGCCCGGATTGGAAACTGCCGAAGCGGCAATCTGCTGAATAGAATCAGGTCGCGTTAAATCGAACCGGTCGGCCGGCGCTGACATGCTCAACGGGCATGTCGGGTCGGCCGATTGGTTTTTCCGATACGGAAAGCGACGGCTGCGCAGTATTGGAAATGAAAAGGAAGTGGCTGGGGGACCTGGATTCGAACCAAGGTTGACGGAGTCAGAGTCCGTAGTCCTACCGCTAGACGATCCCCCAGCAGGGGTGCAATCGGCCAAATGACCGGTTGCAACGGTTGCGCCGGGTTGCGGCGCGGGCGGGAATGTACTGAGGGCGGCCGTCGGTTTCAACCCCCTTTCAGCAACTATTTTTAAGGCGGCGCGGCGAAGCGGGCGGTTTTTGCGCTGCGACAGCAATGCTTTATCTCGCCACCGGTTCCATGTAGGATAAGCCTTGAAGAAATTCGGTGTCGGGCGCCTGGATCCCTCTGTTTTGTAGAGCGATTCCAAAGGTTTGACGCGCCGAAACAGGAGATGAGTGGTTGCTGGATCAAGTTCCCCCGGCAGCCGGCACGGCGCGCTCGACGGCGCGGCCTGCGCGGCCGGGGCAGATCATGGCGGCGTTGGATCTGGGCACCAATAATTGCCGGCTGCTGATTGCCCGGCAAAGCGGGGCGGGTTTCCAGGTCATCGATGCCTTTTCCCGAATCGTCCGTTTGGGCGAGGGGGTTTCGCAATCCGGCCTGCTGGCGCCGGAAGCCATGGACCGTACCGTCGATGCCTTGAAGGTCTGCGCTGCCAAGATGCAGCGGCGCGGGGTGAGTCTGGCGCGCGCTGTCGCCACCGAGGCCTGCCGCCGCGCGGCCAATGGCGCCGGCTTCGTCGAGCGGGTGCGTGACGAGGCCGGGATCAATCTCGAGATCATCACCTCCGGCGAAGAGGCCCAGCTCGCTTTCAGCGGCTGCATGCCCCTGCTGACCCCGGAACATCCCCATGCCATCGTCTTCGATATCGGCGGCGGCAGTACCGAGCTCGGCTGGCTGGCGCTGCGGCCGGGCCAGGCACCGCGCATCATCGCCTGGCATTCGATGCCGATCGGCGTCGTCACGCTGACCGAGGAATTCGGTATCGAGGCGCCGGCGGATATGGACCGGATGGATTTCTACGAAACCATGGTCGAGAAGGTGGCGGCGCATCTGTCGCCGTTCGCCCAGGCGATCGGCGCCCATCGCCTGATCGCCGGCGGTCAGGTGCAGATCCTCGGCACCTCTGGCACGGTGACGACCCTGGCCGGCATCAAGCTCGGCCTGCCGCGCTATGACCGTGCGCTGGTCGATGGCGGCTATCTCAATTACGGCGATGTCGAGAAGATCAGCACGCGTCTGGCCGGCCAGAGCCTGGCCGAGCGCTCACAGGTGCCCTGCGTTGGTCTTGATCGCTGCGACCTGGTGGTCAGCGGCTGCGCCATCCTGACGGCGATCTGCCGGCAATGGCCGGTCGGCAAGCTGCGGGTGGCCGATCGCGGGGTGCGCGAAGGCATTCTGATGAGCCTGCTGACGGGGACGGCTTCACAGCATCATTCTCGTTCCGGCATCGCCTGAACGATCTGTTTTGAACGGACGGATCTGCGGCGCGTGAGGCGCTGCGGCTGTCACGCGTGCCGGTCCCGTATCGGCCGTCGAAGGAGATAACGACGATGAGTTCAACACGGCGCCCCA
>DATMUQ010000787.1:0-2524 GCA_035563795.1 Terriglobales bacterium
CCTTTCGATCCGCGGCCGCATATCGCGCTGCTGACCGTCCTGATGCAACGTGGCGAGATCGATGGCGGCGAGCGCCATCTCGCCGGGGCGTTGCGGCAATTCGAGGCGGAGGGCGTCGACAGCGCGTCGCTCCGTGCCGCCTGGCAGGAGCTGAAGACGCGTGGCGCCGAGACAGCGGCCTTGGCGCGGCCGGCAGCCCAGCAAGCGGTAGCCGTGCGTATCGAGGTGCCGGCAGGTGACGAACAGCGTGCACCGGCGGTCGCGGCCAATGATGCGAGCCCGTCAGCCCATACGCCGACCAGCCGCCGCGCCGCTTTGGCGGTGATGCCCTTTGTCGAACAGGCCTCCGCGGAGGCGCCGCAGCGAGGATCGGCAGGGGGCGGCCTCGCCGATGGCCTCACCCATGACATCATCACCCGGCTCGCCAAGTTGCGGAACCTCTTCATCATCGCGCGAGGCTCGGTCTTCGCGCTCGCCGAGCAGCAGGTGGCGCCGGAAGAAGCGGGGCGGCGGCTCAAGGTCGATTACGTCACCAGCGGCACGGTGCAGCAGCGGAGTGGCCGCGTCACCGTCACCATCGAGCTCATCGAGACGCAGACGGCCCGCATCATCTGGGCCGAGGCCTTCGATGCCAAGCTGGAAGGCGCCTTCGCCGTGATCGACGAGATTGGCAACCGCATCGTCTCCTCGATCGCCAATGAGATCGAGGTGGTGGAGCGCAACCGCGCCATCCTGTTGCCGCCCAATTCGCTTGATGCCTGGGGCGCCTATCATCGCGGCCTCTGGCACATGTACCGTTTCACCAAGACCGATAACGGCATGGCACAATATTTCTTCCAGCGGGCGATCCGGCTGGATCCCACTTTCGCGCGCGCCCATGCCGGACTGTCCTTCACCCATTGGCAGAATGCCTTCCAGCGCTGGGCCGACCGGGAGCAGGAGAGCATCCGTGCTTTCGAAGCGGCCAATCAGAGCCTGATGGTCGATGATCACAACCCGGCTGCGCATTGGGCGATGGGGCGGGCCTTGTGGCTGCGCGGGCGCGAGACGGAATCGCTGGCCGAGCTGGAACGGGCGGTCGATCTCAGCCCCAATTTCGCCCTCGGCCATTACGCCTTGTCCTTCGTGCATTCGCAATCGGGCGATCCGCTGGCCGCGATCCGCTCAGCCGATCATTCCCGCCAGCTCAGCCCCTTCGATCCACTGCTCTTCGGCATGCTGGGGGCGATGGCGATGGCCCATGTGCGCCTCGGTCAGTTCACGGAGGCGGCGGAATGGGCGATGAAGGCGGCGAGCCGGCCGAATGCCCATGCCATCATCCTGGCGATCGCTGCGCATTGCCTGGCGCTGGCGGGGAGGGTGGAGGAGGGCCGTGCCTATGCCACGACCCTGCGCAAGACCCTGCCGCATTACCGGGTCGATACGTTCCTGCAGACCTTCCAGTTCGCGCCGGATGCGGCGGCTTTGTTCCGCCAGGCGGCGCGGCAGATCGGGCTCGCCTGAGGCACACCGTCAGGAAGGATGATGGTGATGCGCGCTGCCGGAGGTGGCGAGGGGATGCGTCGCGGCATCCTGCAGCGCCTTCACGATACTGGCCGCATCGGCCCAGCCAGAAGCGGTGGGATAGAGCACGGCGCGCAGCCAGCCATTGTCATCGACCAGGAATTGCGTGCCGGCAAGCTGCTCCGGTGCGACGCCGGCGATGATCGCATAGGCGTTCCAGGCATCCGACTGTGGACGGATGGCGAGACTCATGAGCGGTGGTATGGTGTTGGCCGGCGCTGCAGGCGGCACCTTGTCGCCGGTTGCGACGAGTCGTAGGAAATGGCCATGCAGGCTGCTGAGCGGCATCGCTTGGCCCTGCCACATCGCCGTCATGTCGGGCGCCGCCATCGGCTGCGGCCAGTTGCCGGTCATGCGCATGGCGAGGCCGGCATTATGGGCGCGGATGTAATCGATCAATGCCCAGCGATCATCGTCATCGAGCTGATCGGCAAAACCCGGCATCACGAGATTGCCGTCCGGGCCTTCCATGCCATGACTGAGCCACCAGAACAATTCGCCATCGCTATGGCCGAAGAGATGTTGCGCCGTGAGATCGGCCGGGGTGATATTCGGGGGCGCGATCGCCATGCCCTTGGCCTGGGGGCCGTCGCCGCGACCTTCGGCGCCGTGGCAGGCGGTGCAATTATCGGCGAAGAGCTTGGCGCCGCTGACGATCGAGGCGCCGGTGAAGCCGGTCGGCGAGGTGTAAAAGCTGGTTGGATAGGCCGGCACCAGCAGCAAATCGAGATGCGTGGAGGCGAACCAGCCGAGCAGCAGGGCGCCGGCAGCGAATCCGCCGCGCAGGCACCAGCGCAGCAGCTTTGCGCCGCGCCACCATAGCAAGGCGATGGCGAGGCCGAGGCAGATGAGGGCGGCGATGGCCTGGCCGGAACCCAGCAGAATCTCGTCGCGCAGATCGGGATCGCTGGCGGCTTCCAGACTGAAGCGGTCGGCGAAAGGCCAGTTCGGCTGCTGGTGG
>DATMUQ010000788.1:0-2352 GCA_035563795.1 Terriglobales bacterium
GGTGCTGAAGCCCTCCGTGCTGCTGCTCGACGAGCCCCTGGGCGCCCTCGATGCGCGCTTGCGTAAGCAGCTCCAGGTCGAATTGAAGACGCTGCAGCAGCAGGTTGGCATCACCTTCGTCTATGTGACGCATGACCAGGAAGAAGCGCTCACCATGAGCGACCGCATCGCCATCATGTCGAACGGCCATATCGAGCAGATCGCCTCGCCGCAGGAAATGTACGAGGCGCCGGCCACGGTTTTCGTCGCCGATTTCCTTGGTGTCTCCAATCTGATGGAAGCCCAGGCTGCTGGCGGCGGCACCGTCAATGGCAGTGGCACGCGGATCCGCATCGGCCAGTATGAATTGACCGCCGGCCATGGCCAGGCGCCGGGCGGCAATACCAAGGCGACGATCCGGCCGGAGCGGGTGCGGTTGGAAGCAGGCAATGCGCCAGGCGGTGAGAACCGCATCCCCGGCCAGGTGGAGCGCTGGGTCTATCTCGGCAATGCCGTGCAGCTGATCGTCAAGCTGGCGACCGGCCATACCATCCAGGCCTTGATGCATAATGATGGCGAGGACATTCCCTTCGCACCGGGCAGCAGTGTGCAGGCCTTCCTGCCGCCGACAGCCTTGCGGGTGCTGACCGATACCGGCGTGCGGCTTGCCTCGGAAATCGCGGCGACGGAATAAGTCGCGACAGGCATGAAAGAAGCGAGGCGCGGTCTCCCGCGCCTCGCTTTTCTTTTTGCCGATATTCCCGTGGTTTCAGTTCTTCTTGCGCGACAGCTTCTGGGCGGTGCGCTTGGATTCGGCGTCCCAGACGGCGCAGAGGTCGGGGAAGGTGAGGCGCAGGAAGTTGAGGCAGCGGCTGATAGCGCGGCTGCGGGTAGCGGCTTCCGGATTGATCATGAATTGCAGCCAGAGCCCGTCGATCATGGAGATCAGGCTGGTGGCGATGATATCGCCATGGGCCTTCTCGATCTTGGCATCGGCGGCGATTTCCCGCACCGTCTGCAGGATGGCGCGGCTGTAGCGCTGTTCCGTCCTCACCACATCGAGGCGGAAACGATCACGCAATTTGGCATCGGCCCAGAAGGCGAACCAGACCGCCAAGCGCTCATGGGAAAAGACCTGCTTGTCGAAGAAGGCATAGATCATGCCGACCAGGCGGCGCGGCGCGGCGCCATCGAACTCGCGCACGGCGGCCTGCCACACAAGATCGTATTCATCGGAGAGATGCTGCAGCGTCTCTTCGAAGAGATGGTCCTTGGATTTGAAATAGAAATGCATGAGGCCGAGCGACAGGCCGGCTTCCTTGGCGACGCGGCTGACGGTGGTTTCGGAATAACCGTGAGCGGCGACGACGGAGATGGTGGCGTTGATCAGTTCCTGTCGACGCTGGTCACGTTTGGCCATGTATCCCGACGCTCCTTGTTCCCGCTTGAGAGGCTGGTCCCAACATGAGGGGCAAACCCGGGATGTGCCACATTCCGGCTGTCATGTACAGCGATTAGAGCATCGAATTGAACCGACATTCAAGTGAAAGCGTTTGCGATTTCTTGCTGCGCCGCAACGCTTTTTGAATGGTCTCAGGCCGGTTCGTCCACGACGCTGAAAGCGGTACCGGTCTCGAAGAAGGCGCCGCCGGCGATATAGTGCAGCGTCCGGTCGGCAGCGGCCGGGAAATGCCAGCGGCCGTTGCTGAACAAGGCAGGATCGGCCCAAGCTGCCACCACTTCGGCGAGGAAGAGATCGTAAGCTTCCTGGTTGTGCGGCTCGGGGATCACCCTGCATTCCAGCCAGCCGGCGCAGCCGGCGATCAATGGCGCCTCGATCTTCTCGGCGGCAAAGGTCTCGAGGCCGAGCGAGGCAAATTTGTCGATGTCGCGGCCGGATTCATTGCCGACGATCTCGGTGGCGCGGGCAAGCGGACGCAAGGGGACGTTGAGGGCGAAGCTGCCCGAGGCCTCGACCAAGGTGCGGGTGAGCGTGCTTTTGTCGATGACGAGGGCGACCTTGGGCGGGTCGAAATCCAGCGGCATCGACCAGGAGGCCGCCATCACATTGCGCCGCCCGCCATGGGCACTGCTGACCAGGACCACCGGGCCGTGATTGAGCAGGCGGTAGGCACGGGACAGATCGACGGCGCTGCGTTGTGGCGCGTTGTTACAGATCGCCGTATTCTGCCCATCATTTCCCGACGTCATGCTTTGCTCCTTCATGGCATGGCCCGTGATCGACGCGATGCGCTCCTGGGAACCCGGTTCCGTGATATCGGGGATTGGCCCGGTCGGCAAGGATCAGCTTTGCGGACCTGCTCGGACGGCAGTTTCCGCGGCGCGGATCTGCTGCAACCGATGATAGGCGAG
>DATMUQ010000789.1:0-2733 GCA_035563795.1 Terriglobales bacterium
GGTCGACATGCAAGGCAAGTGCATTGGTGTCGAGCGGCAATGCCAAAGCATCATCGGCGCCGGCATCAATGGCGGGACGCAGGTCGTCCGCCCGCGGCACCAGAGCGATGATCGCCGACCGCGACAGGCCGATTTCGTGACGCGCGCGCCGGATATCTTCGAGGTCACGGGAATCGGGGCAGGCGATCAGCAGCAGGTCCCAGAATTCGCCGTCGATACCAAGCTGCACCGCTTCGTCGATATGGCTGACGATGCGCAGATTGTGGGCGGTCGTCGCCATGAGCGCCGTCGTGAGTGCCGTTTCCAGCTCGGCGGAATCCACCACCGCCAGCGCGCGCCAGTCGATGACCGACCGGGCTTCTGCTGGGGCGTTATCCAGCCAGGACTGAATGTATTGGGTAAGCAAATCCCCTTACCTTTCGGCTGCTCTTGGTTACCAGTTTGCTAGCAAAAGTTTAAACAAATGTTTATCTTTCAAAGGCCTAGGCCGCTTATCTCAGATTCGCTAGATTTGGGTGGAGTCCACCACCCGGGACCGCTATAGCTTCGATCATGATGCAATTCTGGCTCTCTGTTGCCGCCCTGCCGGTCGGCATCTGGATTTACCTTTTGGCCTTTCGTGGACGCTTCTGGCTGGAACAGCCGCGGGCGATCGCGACGGCTGTGAGCGGATCTGCCGACCCTGACGGGAAGGCCTGGCCGAGCGTCGTCGCCGTGGTTCCGGCGCGCAACGAGGCCGGCGCGGTCGGGCAGGCGATCGGTGCGCTGCTCGGTCAGGAATATCCCGGCGATTTTCGCGTCATCCTGATCGATGACAACAGCACCGATGGGACCGCTGCCGAGGCGCGGGCGGCAGCGCTCGCGGCCGGGGCCGGTGACCGGCTGACGGTGATCAATGGCAAAAGGCTCAACCAGGGTTGGACCGGCAAGATGTGGGCGGTGAAGCAGGGGCTGGATCAGGTCGAACGTCTCGATCGCAAGCCGGATTATGTCCTGCTGACCGATGCCGATATCGAACATGCGTCGGACAGCTTGTACCAGCTGGTGGCGCGGGCGCGGCAGGGAGATGCCAAGGCCGGCAGCTACAAGCTGGTCTCGCTGATGGCCCGCTTGCGCACCGATACCTTCGCCGAGAGGGCGCTGATCCCGGCCTATGTCTTCTTTTTCCAGAAGCTCTATCCCTTCGCCTGGGTCAATGATCCGAAGAAGCGCGCGGCCGGTGCCGCCGGTGGCTGCATACTGGTGGAGCGCAAGGCTTTGAAGGCGGCGGGTGGCATCGCTGCCATCAAGGACGCACTGATCGATGACTGCGCGCTCGGGCAGGTGATGAAGGGGCAGGGACCGATCTGGCTCGGTCTCGCCGATAACGTCGTCAGCCTGCGGGGTTATCCGGCCTGGCGCGATATCTGGATGCTGATCGCGCGCTCGGCCTTCACGCAGCTCAGTTTCTCAAGCCTAATGCTGATCGCCTGTGTGCTCGGCATGGTGCTCACCTATCTACTGCCGCCATTGCTGGTGATCAATGCCGATCCCGGGTTGCGCTGGCCCGGCATCATCGCCTGGTCGATGATGACGATGAGCCTGCTGCCGACGTTGTATTATTATCGCCGCTCCGTGTTGTGGGCGCCGTTCTTGCCGCTGATTGCCCTGTTCTATCTTGCCGCCACGATTGATTCCGCGCGGCGCTATTGGCTGGGGCGCGGCGGTGAATGGAAGGGTCGCATGCAGGCGAAGAAGGCGGCTTGACGGGAATCATGACGGATATGAACCAGATGACGGCAACCGCGCCGGAGATCGCCACACCTTCCGGCAAGAACAAGTCGACGGAGAATTTCCCCGTCGGTTCCGCGCTGATCCGCCCGGATCTGCGCAGCCACGTGCATGCTTATTACCGCTGGGCACGCATGGCGGATGATATTGCCGATAATCCGGCCCTCAGCCCTGACGACAAGATCCGCCGTCTCGACCTGATGGAAGAGGTGCTGCTGCATCCCAGTCGCGCCGATATTCCCGTGGCTGCGGCAATGCGCGAAAGCCTGAAGGCGACCAAGCTGCCACCGGTCAATTGCACGGATCTCCTCATCGCCTTCCGCATGGACGCGACCAAGCAGCGTTATGCCGATTGGGCCGAGCTGATGCATTACTGCCGCTATTCCGCTTCGCCGGTCGGCCGTTATCTGCTGACGCTGCATGGTGAAGCCGAAGAGTCGCTGCCGCCTTCCGATGCGCTCTGCAATGCCCTGCAGGTGATCAATCACCTGCAGGATTGCGCGGTGGATTACCGTGAGATGGACCGGGTCTATGTGCCGCTCGACCATCTGCAGGCAGAAGGCATCGATGTCACGGCATTGACCGCGCCGCAAAGCAGCGCGGCCCTGCGCCATGTGCTCGATCACCTGCTGAACGAGACCGAAGCGCTGATGGTGGAGGCACAGCGCCTGCCGGGGCGGGTACGCGATCTGCGCATGCGCTGCGAAAGTGCCATCATCGTCCGCCTTGCCGACAAGCTGATCGCCGCTTTGCGGGCGAAGGATCCCCTCGCCATGCGCGTCAAATTGAAGAAACCCGCCATCGCCATGGCCGCTGTCGAGGGAATCGGCTGGGCCGTTCTCGGCGGTGGTCCTCGTGGCATGGCCAAATCGGCGAGGCAATCGTGACACTTGCCGGTAATGCTTCCATGACCCAGGTTTCCATCGATCCGCAGTTGACGGCAGAGATCGCGGAGAAGGTGCG
>DATMUQ010000790.1:0-8530 GCA_035563795.1 Terriglobales bacterium
TTATCAACTGAAATCAGGAACCTGTCGACACGCAAGGATTGGTCCTGGTGGCGCTCGCCGTGACGAAGATGACTGCTTTTATCACACCCGGCGGTGGGCCGGTCGGCAGGTATTTATTGCCAAACGGTGGCCGATAGTTAACGCTCTATGGTTGCGGCGTCTGGGAAGCCGCATCATCGTTTGGGGGAATACATGTTAGTTCAGGATATAGCATTGGCACCGAGCTTTCGGGTCGGCGCTGTTATTGGAACGTCATTCAAGATTTGGGCCCGAAACATCGTCTTCTTCGGGATTGTCAGCCTGGTTGCTCATCTGCCGGGATTCTTTTTAAGGCCAACAGAATCCCAGCCGACCGGTTCCGGCCTGTCGTCGCTTGCAAACACCTCGCCAAGTGCGCTGTGCAACCTGGTCTTCATTCAACTGCTGACGGCGATCATTTGCTATGGCGTGCTGCAGCAACTTCGCGGGCGTTCGATCGATTATGGAGCCTGTCTTCTCATCGGCTTCGGCAGGTTCTTTCCAGCGCTCTTCACGGCAATACTTGCGGCATTGGCAACAGGTATCGGTTTCGTCTTGTTGATTGTCCCCGGGATCATTTGGGGTCTCGCCTTTTGGGTCGCTCTTCCAGTCTGCGTTGTCGAGAATCTTGGGCCGGTTGAGAGCTTAAGGCGAAGCTACAATCTGACGAAGGATTACCGATGGTCAATCCTGGGCATTGCCTTGCTGGTCTTGTTGATCGCGGTACTCGGCGGTCTGCTGATTGGGGGTGTCGTTGGGTTTTTTATCGGCGCCTCCCATATTGCTCTGCATCCTGCACTCGACATCCTCAAGCTTGTCGTCGAGAGCTTGGTCGGATCGCTCTCGGCCGTGGTTGCAACCACAGCTTATTACTATCTGCGCGCTGTGAAGGAAGGCGCCGATATTGATGAGATTGTCGCCGTCTTCGAGTGATTGAAACGGGATACGACCGGGGCGGTCAGTTGCCGTCCCGGTCGTGCTTATCCTTGCGTCTTTTGCCGAACAGCATCTGGCCTTCCAGGCGCCGGCGCTGCGCCAGATAGAAGCTGTTGAGGAAGTCGTCGACCTCCTGCGGCTTCACATTGCCCTGCCAACCGATGCGGTTGACGATGCGTTGCACCACTTCGCCGCGGGTGGCGGCGCTGGCGGCATCGTTACGGCGCAGCAAGGCTTCCAGTGCCTGCAGTTCATAGGCGCCATAGATATCAAGCTGCTGCGGCGTGAAGGTGAAATGCGCGGCTGATGCATTTCCGGCGATGGCCCGGCGCCAGCGGTTGTTATCCTCGTTGCTGAGATCGCTCAGCAGCTTTGCCTTCGGCGCGACGATCACCCAGGTGCCGCCGATCATATCGCCGATGCGCAGCCGGTCGCGGTTGAAAAGCGGCATCAGCACCAGGATGCCAAGCCAGACCAGCATGGACAGACGGACAAATTCCTCTGCCGACAGCAAGGCGGGGCCGGCAATGACCAGGGTTGCCGGGAGAAAGAATTCGATCTCGCGGGTCAGATTGCGGGCCACCACCGCCTGGCCGGTCAGCGGACCACCCTGGCGATCGATGACGCGCAGGCCCAGCAGGCGTTTGCCGGGGGTGGCACCCGTCCAGCGCAGCTCGAACCAGGAAAAGTAGAAGGTGCGGATGGCGAAGATCAGCAGGATGTCGAAGGCGATCAGCCAGCCGCCGAGATGATTGCGACCGATGGTGACCTCCGCCTGCCACAGGACCAGGATCCCGAGCAGGATGAGGGCGATGATCGCCACGCTCATGGCGACGATGTCGATCAGGAAGGCGGCGGCCCTTTCGCCGGCATCGGCCAGCTCGACTTCCAGCTCGACGCCTTCCGGGGTCAGGATGCGCCGTAAGCGTCGTGTCTCACGGGTCGTGGCGACGGGAGCAACGCTCTGTTCAGCCATGGGTCCCATCCATGTCCTGTGGGCGCGCGCCTCGCCGTCCAGCCAGGGTGAAATAAAGCAGCCAGAAACACAGCGCCGTGCCGCCGATGGCAAAGCGCGTATCGGTATCGAGAATGAGCTGCCGGCCGAGGCCTTCCAGGGCGCCGGCCACCAGCAGCATCAACACGGCACCGACCGCGACGATTCCGGCGAGGCGGCCGCGCTGCGCCAGATTGTCCAGGCGCGACAGCCGGCCCGGAAAGAGCAGGGCCTCGGCGAGAGCGAAGCCGGTGCCACTTGCCAAGGTAACCGCGAAGAGTTCCGTGGTGCCATGGATCGCCAGCCAACCCAGCGCATCGATGCCGAGGCCGCGTCCGGCGAACAAGGCGATGAAGGCGCCCAAAGTGAGGCCGTTGCCGAGGCTGAGGAGAAAGGTCGGGATGCCGAAGGCGAAGCCGAGACCGAAGCAGAGCAAGGCGATCTTCGCATTGTGATAGAACAGTGACGAGCCGAAGATCGCCAGCCATTCCTTGGCGCCCGGCAATGGGTCATAGAGCGACTGACGCAATGTCTCGGTGCTGGCGGTCGGATTGCGGCCCTGCATCATGGATACGTCGGTGAGGCTGTAGAACCAATCCTCATTGGCGCTGGTCAGCCAATAGCCGCAAAGCGCCCCCAAGATCAGCAGGAAGCCGGCCAGCGTGATGTGCCAGCGCAGCTGACGGATCGCCTGCGGCAGAACCTGCCAGAAGAAATCGCCCAGCACGGCAGTGAGGGAGGATTTGGGGCCATAGACGCGGAAATAAGCGCGTGCCGCCAGTGATTCGAGATAATCGATCAGGTTGCGGTCGAGGGAAATGTTGCGTGCCACCGACAGGCTGGAAAGGGTGGCGCGATAGAGGATGGGCAGCCGGGTCAGCTCCGCACTCGAGAGCGTCACCGCGCCATGCTTGTCGAGCCGGTCGAGCATCTGCTCCAGCTCACGCCAATTCGGCTCCCTTTCGCGGCGGAACTGCGTGCTCTTGAGACCCACCGTGCCGCCTGTCCGGGCAGATGGCGGCGTGGGCTCGGTGCCGCCGGCGACGGCGGATACCGCCGGCTGTGGCGGTGCAAAACTGGGTTCCTGTCGCTCAGGCAGTGTCATATCAGTTCCCGCTGGCGGATATCGAGATAGCGGTTGATCATTTCACTTCCCAGGCCGTCATGGCGCGCTTCGAGGCATTGCACGCCAAGCCGGTTGAGGCGCCGGAAGAGAATCTGCCGGTCCCGCGCCAATTCGGCGGCGACGATGGTCTTCGCCATGCCGGTCATATCGCCTGCCGGTTGGGTAATGGTGGCGTTGAGAACAGGGTCGGTGAAGGTGACGAATAGCACTAGATGCCGCTTCGCCAGGCGGCCGATATTCTCCACCATCAATTCCGCTGTCACCGTATCGACGAAATCGGTGATCAGGATGATCAGCGAGCGCCGTGGCAGATCGCTGGCAAGGCGGCTGAGGCCAAGGGTGAAATTGGTCTCCTCGGCGCTGTAATCGATTTCGCTGGCGAGATGCTGCAGCCGTGCGAAGCTGCCGATGCCGCCATTGGGCGCCGCGAACAATCGGGGCCGGGAATCGAAGGCATAGAGCCCGACCCGGTCGCCGCTCTTGAGCGAGGTATAGGCGAGCATCAAGGCGGCGGTGACGGCGTGATCGAGTTTCGGCGCCAGCGCCAGCGGCTCGCGCATCAGATGGCCGCTATCGATGGCGAGGACCACCTGGTTGTTGCGCTCGGCATGGAACTCCTTGCTGACCAGGCGGCGATGGCGGGCCGAATGTTTCCAATCGATGGTGCGGCGATCAAGACCGGGCGCGTAGTCGCGCAAGGCCTCGAATTCCGAACCGTTGCCATTGTCGCGCTGGAGATGCTCGCCGAAGGAACTGTCCTGGGTCAGGAAGCGCACTGCCTCCTGCCTCACCCGGGCGGTGTTGGTGAGGATATGAAGATCGCGATCGACCGTCATGATCCTGCGGCACCAGAGCAGGCCGAAGGGACTCGACCAGCGCAGCCAGACCTGGCGCAGCTTCGCCGTCCCGCGCCGTTTCGGCTGCAGGGCGAAATGCACGGCAATCGTGGTGCCGGGGCGATAGATCAGCAGCTGCGCGGGCATGGGCGTAATCAGATCATCGACGTCGATGACGGCTTCAAGCCGCACGCTTGCGCCTGATATGGCAGCGGTCGATGTCAAGGCAACGGTGAAATCCGTGATCTGGCCGATCTGCAACAGGCTGGTCGCCGGCAAGGTCGCGGTGATATCGCGCAAGGCGAGGACTGCATCGGCCAGCAGCAAAGCGAGGAGGGCGCCGAGATAGGCGGCACCCGCCGGCCAATAATACGGCGCCAGAATGCCGAGCAGCAAAGCTGGCGGGATCGCGCTGGCAAGCAGCCAGACGGCGCGCCGGCTGGGATAGAGGATGCGGCGGCTGGCGCCGGTCATCGCGGCGCGGCCGTCTGCTCGACGATATCGCGGATCACCTGATCCGCTGTCGAACCTTCGATCTCGGCATTGGGTGACAGGATCACGCGGTGCCGCAAGGTCGGCACGGCAAGATATTTGACATCGTCGGGAATCACATAGTCGCGCCCGGCGAGCGCCGCATAGGTGCGCGCGGCCGTCGCCAACATGGTCGCAGCGCGTGGCGAGGCGCCGAATTGCAGGGCCTGGCTCTCGCGTGTCGCCCGCACCAGGTCGACAATGTAATCGACGATATCCGCGCTCACACGGATGGCGGTGATATGGCGACGGGCCTGATCGAGTTCCGCTGCGTTGATAACGGCGGTGACGCCGAGATCGACCGGGTTCGGCATGGTGACCGTGGTGCCGAACTGGGCGACGATACGACGCTCTTCGTCGCGGCTCGGATAATCGAGAATATGCTTGAAGAGGAAGCGGTCGAGCTGGGCCTCCGGCAAGGGATAGGTGCCTTGCTGGTCGATCGGATTTTGCGTCGCGATCACCATGAAATGCTGGCCGAGGGAATGGGTGGCACCATCGATCGTCACCGCATGTTCCTGCATCGCTTGCAGCAGCGCGGCCTGGGTCTTCGGCGGCGTGCGGTTTATCTCATCGGCCAGCAGCAATTGGGTGAAGAGCGGCCCCTTGATGAAATGGAAGCTGTTGGTCTGGAAGTTGAAAAGATTGGTGCCGATGACATCGCCCGGCATCAGGTCAGGGGTGAACTGGATGCGGCCGAAATCCAGCGACAAGGCCCTGGCGAAAGACTGCACCAGCAGCGTTTTTGCCGTGCCGGGGACGCCTTCGAGCAGGATATGACCATCCGAGAGCAGGGCGACGAGGAGGAGATCGCAAGCCTCGTCCTGGCCAACGATCGCCTTGCGCAACTCGCTTTTGACGCGTTCACCGATGGCTTGCGCGAATTCCGGGGTGGCCGGATATTCCATTCGTCATCTCCCTTGTCCAATGCTCGACCTGTCGCATCACGGCCGGTGTTGATCTGCCGCTCCAGGCGGACTTCAGTAAAGCCGAAGCCGTCAAGCCGACGCCTTGGCGCTGCGCCTGCTGATCGAGCCAGGCGACGAGGGCCGTGTCATCGAGCGGCTTGGTCTGGCCGAGGCGCTGCGCCAGCTCGGCGAAGACCACATGCAGATAGCGATCGGTCAAGGCGCGCTGGCGGTCGCCGGAGGCAAGCAAGGCGGCGGCGTTATTGATCAGCGTCAGCTTGCCGGGGGGCAGTCCCGCCGCCTGTTTACGGGCGCCGCCGAAGCGGAAAGCTCCCGCCAGGAACAAACCGAGTATCGTCAATCCGAAAGCAACGGTGGCGACGATGAAAGGCGGGCGCAACAGGCTGCGCAACAGGTTGGTGTCCTGCAGGAAGCCATGCTCGACTTCATCGATGATGATTTTGCCGCCGGGCGGCAAAGCGCGGCGAATGAAGTCGATCGCGACGGTTGCGTTATCGCTGCGGCCAAGCCCATGATTGGCGATCAGGTCGGGATCGGCCAGCACCCAGATCGTCGCTGTGCCGATCGATAGACGGCCGAGCAAAATGCCATCGCTGGCTCCGATCACCGAGGTCATCGCCGTCGAATGAATGATCTGCATGTCATCGAGACTGGCCTTCAGCCCTGACGACGCCAGCTCGATCTCATGTGTTCCGCCGATCCGACCAATAGCTGCAGCGGGATCGATATCTTTCAACAACTTGTCGACGGCCGACGCGTCCAGCAAGGTGCTGCTTTTGAGCCAGTCGGGATGGCTGGGATCGGCACGGCCGGAGCGCTTCGGTAGGACGACAAGGACATTCCGCGCGGCGCGCATCTGCTGCAGCACCTGGTGTCCGGCGTCGTTGTCATCGGGTTCAGCGATCAGCAGCAAGGCATCGTCTTGCGCCTTCTCAACCGAATGGGCGTGGCTGATGGCGCTGGGTATACCGAGGCGCGACAGCAGTTCGACGAAAGCGGCATGACCGATCGCCGATGGCGAAAAGGCGTTGGCACCGGCAGTACGACCGATATCGATCTCGCCGAAAACGACGAGATAGACCGTCGCCGCCATGGCCAAAGTGCCGATGGTGATCAAAATGGCCAGCTGGCGCAGGCTGAAGAGATCACGCGGGCCGGACATCTTTCACCGTCGTCGCAATGATCTGTTGATAGGCGGCGAGGCAATGCTCGAAAAGCTGAGCGCCGGCCGGGCGGCCGCCGAAATGGCAAAACTCGACGGCGCCGATCATCGTCGCCAATCCGGCGCGCCGCTGTGGCTGCAGGGTGCCGCCGCGCAAGATTTCACGGCTGGTCTGCGATTCCTCGAGCGCAATCGCCCGTTCCTGGCGCAGGTGTTGCAATGCCTGTAGCAGCAGCAAGTGGATTGCTTCATCGAAGCGTTCCTGTTCTGCCAGCCTCTGCCAGGCAGCAAGTGGCGCCGGCTTTATCGGGGACGGCACGGTTGGTGGCGGGACCGGTGCGGTTTCGTCCGCTGCCGTGGCGCGGCGTCGATTGCTGAAGCGCCAGATACCGAAGGCGATGAGGGCAATCACCAGCCCGATCAAAAGCACGGTTGGCAGGAAATGGAGCAGCGCGACGACGCCCGGTGAGGCGGCATGCGTGATCGCAGAGAACACCGACTGGCTGGGTCCATCATCGGACGAAGTGCCGCTGCTGGCGGGATTCCCGTTATCGTTCGACTGCGAGCCAGAGGACGGATCGTCCTTCCCATGGCCACTGCCTGCGTCGCCCGGAAATAGGCCCGCAGAAGCTGCCTCGCCGGGAAGCTTGGTCTGGTAGCGCGACCCGGACAGAATGTCGGCGGCGATTTGCCGGCTATCCGCCGTCGCGGCGGCTTGAGCGATGGAGCCCGTGATGACGGTGGTCAGAAGGAGTGCGGCGAGGAATCCGATCACCAGGAAAGAATGGCAGCGCCTCCCTTGTCCCGTTGGGCTTTCCGGAAAGCGTCGGCGATGCCGGCTGCGCCCGTCGCAGCCCCAGCGCTCCCAGCCACGCCGTTCCCAGTGCACCTTGTCTACCCCAACCGCCAAACCGCTTGCCCCTCGGCCCGCTCACTTGACGGTCGGGCCCTACGCGCAGTCCTTCAAATGGCATGCCGGTCGCCGGCGCGATCACGTCATCAGGGCAATCACGCCATGGTCGGGTCAACGGTCCCGCCGCGCCCCGGCATGCGACGCTATCAAACCACGAAGGAGATAATTCCTCTACCGGAAAGATGCGGCCGTACCGCCGGGGAACACGCAGGACGGGTAAAGGCCTCAGCCGAGCCCGGCATAGACCGCATCGCGGATCGCCATCGGGAAGGCTCCGGTCATCCCGGCGACGCCGGTATTGGTCAGGCCGATGACGGTGAGGCGGCTGGCGGGATCGACGAACCAGGAATGGCCGTAGACGCCACCCCATCCGATCGTCCCGGCTTGCTGGGGCGTCGTCGCCGCGGCAGGATCCTGCAGCACGGCCCAGCCATAGCCGAAGCTCCAGCCGGGGCCGCGGTTATCGACGACAAGGTCGCCGATCTGGCTGCGCATCATCTGCGCGACACTTTCCGGCTTGAGGATCGGCGCGCCGCCCATGCGGATTGCCTCGAGGAAGCAGGCAAAATCGCCGGCGGTTCCCAGCATGCCAGCGCCGGCGGAGGGAAACGACGCCGGGTCGGCATAGCGATCCGGCGTCACCCGGATGCCGGCGGTGCCGGCGAAGAGAACCACCATCGTCCCACTGAGGCGCACCGGCCCATCCGGACTGTCGCCATAGGCGACGGCAAGCCGCTCACTGTCGCGGCAGATGAAGGCGGTGTCGTGCATGCCCAAAGGCCCCGTCACCAAGCGTTCGACCAGGGTCGGCAGGGTTTCGCCGGTGGCGGCTTCCAGGGCGGCGCCCAGGACATCGAGGGCGACGGAATAGCCCCATTTCATTCCGGGCGCATCGGCCAGGGGGATGGCGGAAATGCGGGCGAGATTGTCGGCAAAGCTGCGGCCCGGCATATCAAGGCCATCGGAAATCCCGGCTTTCATGTAGGGGCCATCCAGCGGCTGGCGAAAGCCGTAGCTGAGCCCGGCGGTATGGGTCAGCAGGTGATGCAAGGTGATGACCGGCATGCTGCCATCCGCCAGCCGGG
>DATMUQ010000791.1:0-3307 GCA_035563795.1 Terriglobales bacterium
GCCGGCTGGCCGGTGGAGAATATCCATTCCGAGCAGTTCCTGGCCCCGCCGTCGGGCAAGCCGTTCCTGGTCAAGCTGAAGAAGTCCAATATCGAATTCATGGTCGGCGAGCATCAGAGCATTCTCGAAGCCGTCGAGGCCCATGATATCGACGCCAATTTCCTCTGCCGCGGCGGCGCTTGCGGCCAATGCGAGACGGCGGTCTGCGGCAAGGACGGCGAAATCCAGCATAACGACCACTACCTGACCGACGATGACAAGCAGTCGGGCAAGAAGATCATGATCTGCGTTTCACGCTTCAAGGGTGGAGAACTCGTTCTCGATCTTTGAGGCCGGCTATCAAGAATGTGACGATCGGATGCGCGCCGGCGATGGATCGGCCGCTCCTGGGAGGGACAGATGAGTATCGCATTCAAGAAAGAAACGTTCCGGGATGATTTCACCTTCCGGAACAGCCCCGCGGCCATTCGCCGTTTTCCCTTCCCCTTTGCCGAAGACAGCTACATGTATGCGGTCAATATCGAACCGCATGTGCCCGGCAAGAAGGGTTCCGTCTTCGAGCATCCGATCGATGTCGATGAGCATTATGTCGGCGAGATGGAAGACCGCGCCAAGGTGCTGGCCGAGGATCCGCTGCGCTGCCAGGCCCTGCCGCATATGATGCCGGCACAATGGGATCTCCTCGAACTGCTGATGGAGAGCCAGGCCAAGAGCTATCCCGATGTGTTCTCGCTGACCAAGGACGGCGATAAATGGCATTGGGTCAACAAGGCGCTTGGCATCGACGACAAATTCACCTTCGGTGACCACAGCACGCTGCCTTACGAGCCGATGGAATACATCACCCGGCAAAGCCAGGGCGATTTCTGCATGCTCGACCAGCGCGACAACAACCTCTGGATGGATGCCGGCATGGTGACCACCCAGGCCGACTGGTCGCTGGATTTCGATATCGGCATGAATTTCATGGAATGGCACGGTCCGGTGCCGCTCGCCCATCAGATGGGTGTCTTCGAGCGGGCGCTGAAATTCATGCTGAATCTGCAGCATGGCCATCCGGTCCGCCGCTTCAACTGGACCATGACGATCAATCCGCGACTCGATACCAGCCCCGAGAACTATCACAAATGGGGACCGGACCGGACCACGGTGACGCCGGAGAATGTCGGCGAGAAGGTGCATCTCCGGGTCGAGCTGCAATCCTTCTTCCGCCTGCCGCGGTCGAACGCGATCGTCTTCCCGATTCGCTGCTATCTCATCAGCATGCAGGAACTGGTGACGATCCCGAAATGGGGCCGCCGCTTCCACCGGGTGCTGAAGAACCTGCATCCGGACCTGGCCGATTATAAGGGCTTGACCCGCTACCGCCCGACCGTCGTCGAATGGCTGTCGAAATATGACGACGGCGCTCCCACCACACCCGGTTGGGATCCTGAGTAACTAAGGTTATGATGTCGTCCGACGCGAGTCCGGTCTGGGGAGAACGGCCGTGTCACGAACCGACTAACAAACTGACCAATAAGCAATGGGACCTATAATCAGCTGACCTCTGGGAGGGGTATATGGCATCGGTAAGTGAAGCAAACACAAGCCAGGGCGAACTCGTCCGGGCAATTGACTGGAAAGGAGCGTTCTGGGTTGCCAGCGGCGTCCCTGCTCTGGTCCTGTTCTCGATCGGCGGCATTGCCGGCACGGTCGGCATTCCGGCTTTCGTGATCTGGACGGTGTCCATGTTCATGGGCTTCATCCAATCCTTCACCTATGCAGAGATCGCCGGCCTCTTCCCGAACAAGTCGGGTGGTGCCTCGATCTATGGCGCCGCTGCCTGGCTGCGCTACAGCAAGTTCATCGCCCCGCTTTCGGTGTGGTGCAACTGGTTCGCCTGGTCGCCGGTGCTCTCGCTCGGTTGCTCCATCGCGGCCGGCTATATCCTGAGTGCCATCGCGCCGATGCCGGATCAAGCGGCCATCGCCGACTATATCGCCCAGCATGCGGGTGCCACCGCTGATGCGGCGACCGCGGCCCTGACCCCGGCAATCCGCACCTGGAGCCTGGCGACCGTGGCGCTCGGTCCGGTCAGCTTCTCCTTCAACAGCACCTTCTTCATCGGCGCTGTGTTGATGCTGCTGACTTTCGCGATTCAGCATCGCGGCATCAGCGGCACCGCCCGCGTGCAGCTGATTTTCGGCCTGCTGGTTATCGTCCCGATGATCATCGTCGGTATCGTGCCGATCTTGGCTGGCAAGGTGACGATGGCGAACTTCTCGCCTTTCGTTCCGTTGAAGGCGGCTTATGCGGCGGATCCCGGCAACTGGGATATCCCCGGCTGGACCCTGGCTTTGGGCGGCATGTTCATCGCCGCCTGGTCGACCTATGGCTTCGAGACCGCGGTCTGCTACACCAGCGAGTTCAAGAATCCGGAAACGGATACCTTCAAGGCGATCTTCTATTCGGGTCTCCTCTGCGTGCTGCTCTTCATCCTGGTGCCCTTCACTTTCCAGGGCGTGCTGGGCTTGAACGGCATGCTGGCGGGTCCGATCGTCGATGGCTCGGGTGTTGCTGACGCGATGGCCGACATGGTGGGTGGCGGCCATGCCATCCATGCGCTGATGGTGATCATGATGATCGTCGCCCTCATGCTGTCGATCATGACGGCGATGGCGGGATCGTCGCGCACGCTTTATCAGGGCTCGGTCGATGGTTGGCTGCCGAAATATCTCAGCCATGTGAACCATCACGGTGCACCGACCCGCGCCATGTGGACCGATCTCATTGCCAACCTGATTGTGCTGGCGATTGCTTCCACGGATGCGACGTCGTTCTTCTTCATCCTCGCGGTGTCGAATTGCGGCTATATCATCTTCAACTTCCTCAACCTGAACTCGGGCTGGATCCACCGCATGGATAGCGGCAATGTGAAGCGTCCGTATCGGGCGCCGACCATCATCATCACGCTGGGTGCCGTCTTCGCCTTCGTGAATGCGATGTTCATGGGTGCGGGTGCCAAGGTCTGGAACCCCTATGCCTTGTGGGCTGGTCTTGGCTTCGCAGCTCTGATCATTCCGGTCTTCTGCTTCCGCCACTTCGTCCAGGATAAGGGCAAGTTCCCGCGGCAGATGCTGGAGGATCTCGGTCTCAAGGAAGGCGATCTCGGTCACAAGAAGGCAGGCTTCCTGCCCTACCTGACCTTGGCCGGCGGCATCGCCACGGTACTGATTGCCAATTACGTCTTCAGCTAATGACATTATCTGTCACGAGTTGAAGGAATACCTGGAGGCCGGCTTGCAAAGGCCGGCCTCCCTTTCAT
>DATMUQ010000792.1:0-2016 GCA_035563795.1 Terriglobales bacterium
AGGGAGAGGGGGCAGCAGCCGAAGTGCCACGCGCCTCGCCACTAAACTCGACAGCGGTCTCGTCCCGACGCTCTACCTACCCGCGCCGATCTGCTCGATCTCGAAGGGCGTGGTCTGGTAGATCTCGTTGATCCAGTTCGAGAACAGCAGATGGGCATGCGGCCGCCAACGATTGGGCGGCACCTTGTCGGTGTCGTTGCCGGGGAAATAATTGATCGGCAGCTTGATCGGCACCTGCGCGCTGACATCGCGGAAATATTCGTCGGCCAGCGAGCGCGCATCGTATTCCAGGTGATCGAGCACATAGAGGCGCTTGTATTTCGGCTCCTCGATGACGCTGGCCCCCTTGTCGTCTGAATGGCTGAGCAGGGTCAGCGCCGGCTGCGCCTTGATGTCCTCGACCTTGATCTCCGCCCAGCGCGAGACCGGGATGGCGAAATCGTCGGAGAAGCCGGCAAGATAAGGCGAGGCCGGGTTCAAGATGCGCTGCGGATAGACGCCGAAGGCCTTCTCCGGCAGTGAATGCTTCTGCACGCCGTGGAAGTGATAGAGCGCCGCCATGGCGCCCCAACAGACCGCCATGGTCGAATGCACATGGGTCTGCGACCAGGCGAAGATGCGCTGCATCTCATCCCAATAGGTGACGTCCTCGTAATCGATGGTCTCGACCGGCGCGCCGGTGATGATGAAGCCGTCGAACTTCTCCTCCTGCACCGTTTCCCAGGTCTCGTAGAAGGCGAGCAGATGCTCTTCCGAAGTGTTCTTGGCGCGGTGATTGCCGATGCGCAGCAGCGACAGTTCCACCTGCAGCGGCGTCGCGCCCAGCAGGCGCGCCATCTGCAGCTCGGTGGTGATCTTGTTCGGCATGAGATTGAGGAGCCCGATCCGGAGCGGCCGGATATCCTGACGGATCGCCGCAGTCTCGGTCATCACCCGCACGCCCTCTTTCACCAGGGTCTCGAAGGCAGGCAATTTATCTGGGATTTTGATCGGCATAATAGACGGACCCCGCATAACAATAGCGATTCGCTTCAGGTCCGCATGCGGCCCTTTAGCGATTTATTTAACGTGGCTGCAAGCCGGCCGGCCAAATCACCACGTGTGTCAAAAGACACATCTCAGACGTGATATAGTCAAATCACTCCGTAATGTCCAGATGCCGCGAAAAATCCCTACCTGCACCGGGGTTTAGCGCGAAAAGTCGAGCGGTATCGGCCTAGGGCAAGGACGCCGTCCCGTACGGGACAGCGCCCCCAATCCCCGTCAGATCGCGGTGGCGATCATCTCCACCGGGGCGATCACCCCGCGTTCCACCAGCCGGTTCATATTCGCCATCTTGTGCGGAAAATCGGCGCCCATCAGCAGATGGATGCCAAGGGCCGGCGGCTTGCCGTTTTCTGTCTGCCGGGCGCGCTGCTGGCGGAAGGTTTCCATCGCGAAATCCCGGCGGTTATTGGTGACACGGATAGTGAAGCCGGCCGCCTCCAGGGCCTGGCGATAATGGGCAACGGTCTCGACGAAGCTCGCCGTCGCCTGGCTGGCCCAGGGCAAGGGGAATTGCAGTTCGCCCGCCCCGTCCTGCATCACGTCATAGATGGCGAAGAAGCCGCCGGGCTTCAGCGCGCGGCGGATGCCGGCGAACAAAGCCGGCTTGTCGGCGATATTCATCCCGACATGCAGCATATAGGCGCCGTCGAAGCTGCCCGGCATGAACGGGAGATCGAGCGCGCTGCCCTGGCGATAGCTGACGCGCCCGCCGAGGCCCACGCGGCCTGCCAGGGCCGTCGCCGTCTGCACGTAATCTTCCGTGAGGTCGATGCCGCTCACTTGGCTGCCTTGTTCCGCCGCGAAGAAGCGCGAGGGACCGCCGAGGCCGGAACCGATATCGAGCAGATGCTGGCCGGGTTTCAGGTCGAGCTGCGCCACCAGATTCATCGTCGCTTGCCGCCCACCGACATGGAACTCGTCCACCGGTGAGAGATCGGCCGGCGTCAGCGCAGCCACATCCTTGCCGGA
>DATMUQ010000793.1:0-2683 GCA_035563795.1 Terriglobales bacterium
CCCCCCCCGCCGACGAATGTCGGCCTGCGCCGACACGGGGCGAGGGAGTTCAAGGAGCCTGTCTTGAGCGCCGGCACCAAACCTTGGAACACCGCTTCAAAGGGGCGCTAAGAAAGATCCGGCAGCGTTCCCTCTCCCGCACCGACGAATGTCGGCCTACGCCGACGGGGCGGGAGAGGGACAGGGTGAGGGGGCCTGCTTCGTGCGCACTTATAAACTTTGTCAGCCCTCCGGATGCAGGCCCGGCGCTTCCTGGCCGGTCCGCGCCACATACTCAGTATAGCCGCCGCTGAACTGGTGCACGCCTTCCGGTGTCAGTTCGAGGACACGGTTCGAGAGCTGGGCCAGGAAATGGCGGTCATGCGAGACGAAGAGCATGGTGCCTTCGAAATCGGCCAGGGCCGCGACCAGCATTTCCTTGGTCGCCATGTCGAGATGGTTGGTCGGCTCGTCGAGCACCAGGAGATTGGGCGGATCGAACAGCATCTTCGCCATGACAAGGCGCGCCTTTTCGCCACCGGAGAGGACGCGGCAGGGCTTCTCGACATCATCGCCGGAGAAGCCGAAGCAGCCGGCAAGCGTGCGCAACACACCCTGTCCCGCTTGCGGGAAGGAGCCGTCCAATGATTCGAAGATCGTCTCCTCGCCGTCGAGGAGATCCATCGAGTGCTGGGCGAAATAGCCCATCTTGACGCTGGCACCGATGGCGACGGTGCCCTGATCCGGCTCGGTCGTGCCCGCGACCAGCTTCAGCAAGGTCGATTTGCCGGCGCCATTGGCACCCAGCACACACCAGCGTTCCTTGCGGCGCACGGTGAAATCGAGCCCGCTATAGATCACGTGATCGCCATAGGCCTTGTGCACGTTCTTCAAGCCCAGCACGTCATCGCCGGAACGCGGCGGGGTCCTAAACTCGAACTGGATGGTCTGGCGCCGCTTCGGCGGCTCCACGCGCTCGATCTTGTCGAGCTTCTTCACCCGGCTCTGCACCTGGGCGGCATGCGAGGCGCGCGCCTTGAAGCGCTCGATGAACTTGATCTCCTTGGCGAGCATCGCCTGCTGGCGCTCGAAGGCGGCCTGGCGCTGCTTCTCGCTCAAGGCCCGCTGCTGGTCGTAGAAATCGAGATCGCCGGAATAGGTGATGAGCGCGCCGCCATCGATCTCCACCACCTTGCCGATGATGCGGTTCATGAAGGCGCGGTCATGTGAGGTCATCAGGAGGGCGCCCTCATAATCCTTGAGGAAGTGCTCCAGCCAGATGAGGCTCTCGAGATCGAGATGGTTGCTGGGCTCGTCGAGCAGCATGCCATCGGGGCGCATCAGCAGGATGCGGGCCAAGGCCACGCGCATCTTCCAGCCGCCGGAGAGCAAGCCGACATCGGCATCCATGCGCTCCTGGCTGAAGCTCAATCCCGCCAGCACCTCGCGGGCGCGGGCTTCCAGCGCATAGCCATCGAGTTCCTCGAAGCGGTGCAGCACCTCGCCATAGCGCTCGACAACGGCGTCCATGTCAGGCTGGTCGGGATCGACCATCTTGGCTTCGAGCTCGGCCATCTCGATCGCGAGGGCACTCACCGGCCCGACGCCATCCATCACCGCGGCGACGGCGCTTTGGCCCGACATCTCGCCGACATCCTGGCTGAAATAGCCGATCGTCATGCCGGGATCGATGGTGACCTGGCCGTCATCGGGCCGGTCGGTGCCGGTGATCATGCGGAAGAGCGTCGTCTTGCCGGCGCCATTCGGGCCGACGAGGCCGACCTTCTCGCCCTTCTGGATGCCCATCGCGGCATCGATGAAGAGGATCTGATGGCCGTTCTGCTTGCTGATATTGTCGAGGCGAATCATGTGGTCCGTGCTGGCTAAAGGAGGTTCATGCGACCGAAACGGTCCTCGCACGGCGGCAAAAGTCACAGCCAGAACGACGCAATCGGCGCCGGTTTTACCCTGACACCCCGCGCCGATCAATCCGGCGATCAAATATATGATTTATCTGCGAAAAATGGCCGGATGATCCAGTTCAGATCGGCCGGCAGGGCAGAATAGCCTGACGACAAAAGACCGGACATGGCTGGCCTGGCGGGTCGATCCACGGTCACTGCCACTGATTGCCGTCATCATCAATGTTAAGGAGTCCGATATCCTTGAGGAGATGGTCGCTAAGCGTGGCCAGCGGGCGCCCCCGTTTCGACCGCCAGCGACCTCTGGCGACGGCAATACGCGCGCGCCGCGCGAGGTGCCGGAAAGCCTGCCAAAGGATCACCGCCAGGGCTGCCCAGCGATTTGCCGGCATGACACCTTCCCGCGGATGGCACTTGTTCCACATCATCGTGCCTATCTCGCCACCACCTCGATCTCGATGGCGGCGCCAAGCGGCAGGGCGGCCACTGCGATCGTTGTCCGAGCCGGATATGGTGCCTGGAAATAGCGCGCGTAAACCGTATTCATGGCGCCGAAATCCTTCATATCCGTGAGATAGACGGTGGTCTTCATCACGTCATCGAAGGACTTCCCCGCCGCCTCCAGCACCGCTGAAATATTGGCGAATATCTGCTCGGCCTGAACGCCCACATCACCGGCAAGGAGCTTGCCAGTCGCCGGGTCGAGGGCCACCTGTCCGCTGAGAAAGAGCAGATCGCCGGCGCGTATGGCGGCAGCAAAGGGCCCGACCGACGGCGCGATC
>DATMUQ010000794.1:0-4098 GCA_035563795.1 Terriglobales bacterium
AAGCCGCTGGCCGCCACCTTTGTTGTGATCGACGAAATTGAATTGGAAAGCTGGGGTGTCGGCGGATTGCCGGTCGACGAGTTTCGACGGCAGGAAGCGGCAAAGACCGGCTCAGGTTCCTGACGACTAGCCAGGGTAAATCCTGATCTGGATAAATAGTGCGGAGGTCTCGGCCGGATCAGGTCGGGACCTCGGACACCGATAGCGAGCACCGATACCAATAGCCAGGGTGACAATCCGGCCAGGAATAGTCCAATTGTCGCCAGGACAAATGGACATCGACCGCCGCCTCGCTCGCGCTAGATGATGCCGGCCGCCTGCAGGGTGACCCGCCCCAAGACGACCGCCACCTGTTCCCTTGAGACTGGGCCTCCCTGCTCAGGCAGCGCGGGCCGGAGAGCCGCCATGAAACCGCTTCCCGCCAAGGACTTGAACAAGGATTCCCCTCACGTTGCCGCGGCGGCTGCAGGCCTGCATCTCAGCGCATTCCAGATTGCTTCCGCCGGCACCATCGCGCTCGCTGTGGCCATGGGAATCGGGCGCTTCGCCTTCACCCCGCTGATGCCGATGATGCTGCATGACGGCATCACCGATCTTGCCCATGGCAGTGTGCTCGCCACCGCCAATTACCTCGGCTATCTCGTGGGCGCACTCCTCTGCATGGTCATGCCGCGCGTCCTGAGCGGCGCCGTCATGATCCGCCTCGGCCTCATCGCCACCGTCCTGCTGACCGCCGGCATGGCGCTACCTGTGCCGGTCGCCTGGCCAGGTCTGCGCTTCGCCGCTGGCATGGCGAGCGCCATGGTCTTCGTCTACAGCGCCGGCTGGTGCCTGACGCATCTGGCACATCGCGACCGCGCACCGCTCGGCGCCACCATCTTCACCGGCCCTGGTCTCGGCATCGCCCTCTCCGGCTTTGTCGCCAGCGGCCTCGTCGGCCTGCATCAGCCGTCCTGGATGGGCTGGCTGATCTTCGCCGGCCTGGCCCTGGTCCTGAGCGTCCTCTGCTGGCATGTCTTCCGCGGCCCCGACATGCCGGCGGTGATGCGCTCTGCCCACACGACGCATCACGAGGCGGGTCATGTCGCCGTGAAGCATGGCGGCAGTGCTGCCGAGATGGCACTCTTCAGCCTTGCTTACGGCTTCGCAGGTTTCGGCTATATCATCACCGCGACTTATCTGCCGGTGATCGCCCGCACTGCCTTGCCGGGGTCGGTCTGGCTCGATCTCTTCTGGCCGATCCTGGGACTTGGCGTGGTCACCGGCGCGCTGATCGCCGCCCGCCTGCCGCACCGGATCGATCCGCGCTATCTGCTGGCCGCCTGCTATCTGGTCCAGGCCGGCGGCGTGGTGCTGTGCCTGGTCCTGCCGAGCCTGATCGGTTTCATCCTCAGCAGCTTCCTGGTCGGCCTGCCTTTCACCGCCATCAGTTTCTTTGCCATGCAGGATGTGCGACGGTTGCGGCCGGACCATGCCGCCCGTTTCATGGGCCTGCTGACAGCTCTCTATGGGATCGGCCAGATTGTCGGACCGCCGCTGGCCGCGTATCTCTTGCGTGTCAGTGCCAGCCCGGCGGAAGGTTTCGCCCAGGCACTCGGCACCGCCTCGGCAACGCTGGTCATCGGCGCCGGTCTCTATTTCGTCATGCGGCTGTGCTGGCCGATCAACAAGTAAGCCGGCCAGTAGAAAAGCAACAATGCAAGGCCAATATCAGTGCGGCAGGGATCGCCAGGCCATATTGTAAGGCCAATATTCGCAAGGAGTATGCAGTCATGAACACGACATCGCCGCAGCGGAACTGGCCGGACCGGCGCATCCTTGATCTCTTCGGCATCGAGCTGCCGATCATCCAGGCGCCGATGGCGGGCGCCAGCACGGCGCAGATGGCGATCGAAGTCGCCGAAGCCGGCGGCCTCGGATCCCTGCCTTGCGCGCTGATGGCGCCGGACCAGGCGCGCCAGGCGATTGAGATCATCCGCCAGGCGACCTCGAAGCCGCTTAACCTCAACTTCTTCTGCCACACGCCGCCGAAACTGGATGAGGCGGAGATCGATCTCTGGAAGAAGAAACTGACGCCCTATTACATCGAGAACGGCATCGACCCCGCGGCGCCAGTGCCGGTCTCCAACCGCGCACCCTTCGACGATGCCTATTGCGCGCTGGTCGAGACCTTCAAGCCGGAAGTGGTGAGCTTCCATTTCGGCCTGCCAGCCAAGCCTTTGTTCGATCGCGTGCGGGCAACGGGCGCCAAGATCATCGCCTCGGCGACCACGGTTGCGGAAGCGCGCTGGCTCGAGGAACGCGGCGTCGATGCCATCATCGCCATGGGCACGGAGGCCGGCGGCCATCAGGGCAATTTCCTCAGCGAGAGTGCGAGTGAGATCGGCCTCTTCGCTTTGCTGCCGCAGATCGCCGACGCAGTGAAGGTGCCGGTGATCGCCGCCGGCGGCATCGGCGACGGACGCGGCATCGCCGCCGCCTTCATCCTCGGCGCCTCGGCGGTGCAGATCGGCACTGCTTATCTCTTCTCGCCCGAGGCCAAGGTGCAACCCTATCACCTGCAGGCGCTGAAGATGGCACAGGCGGAAGATACCGCGCTCACCAATCTCTTCACCGGCCGCCCGGCGCGCGGCATCAGTAACCGTATCATGCGCGAGATCGGACCGATGTCCGATGTCGCCCCCACCTTCCCGCTGGCGGGCGGCGCCTTGATGCCGCTCAGGGCAAAAAGCGAGCCTGCGGGGCACGGCGATTTCAGCAATATGTGGTCCGGCCAGGCTGCCCGCCTCGCCAAACATTTGCCCTCGGGCGAATTGACCAAACATCTCGCGCAAGAGGCGCTGGCGAAGCTGGGGCGGTGACCAGCCTGATACCACCGTCTTCCGCCTTACCCCCCACCCTTACCCTCCCCCTCAAGGGGGGAGGAAATGTGTGAGATCGTAGCAGCGTCACAACAGTCGTAACAATGCAAAGCACTCTGTCGGCGTTTCCGAGATGCGCTGCTCATGGCGGCCTTCCCTCCCCCCTTGAGGGGGAGGGTTAGGGTAGGGGGTGCCGCTGAACTCGCTTTACGTCGTCACCAGCGGCTGCGCCCTGCGGAAGGGAGCGGCGTCGCTCTTCGGTTTGTCGAGATCGCGGGCGTAGCGGTGGCCGCCATAGACGGCTTGCGCGATGAGACCCGGGGCGAGGCAATCGCCGATCCGCGTCACCGATTTGATGCCGGCCGCTTTCCAACCCGCTTCATCGGCGGAGAGCTCCAGCCACAGAGCCTCATTCGGCAGGCGCGAGGTCACCGGCACCACGGCCGCTGCCGTGATCTGCATGCCCTCGCCGCCATAGGCGCAGGCGGTTTCGAAGACGCCGCCGGCATAACGCACCGCCTCCTGGGCAGTGACGATGCGGATGCCCAGCTTGCGCAGGCGCTTGTTGATATGGCCCAGTTCCAGCGTATAGCCGGTCCAGCTTGAGACGACATTCTCCGGCGTCACCAGCACGACATCGAGGCCGGCCTGGCGTACGCGCTCGGCAATGACGCCGCCCATGTAGAAATGATCGTCGTCATAGACCACGACCGGGCCGGATTTCGGCAGATTGCCGGACATGACGTCGTCGGGGCTGAAGGATTCACTGCCACCGAGCCCCTCGATGCCGAAGGGATGGCTACGCCCGAGACCGTCCTTGCGCCAGGTGGCACCGGTTGCCAGCACCACATGCTCGAAGCCGAAATCCTTGATCTCAGCAGCGGTGAGACGGCTGTCGCGATAGACGGTGACATTCGGCATCTTGTTGATCTGGAACAGGCGGTAGTCGCGCACGCGGCCCCAGGCGGCGAGGCCCGGCAGGCTTGCCTCGCGACTGACGCGGCCGCCGAGTTCGGTCAAGGCCTCGGCGAGATGCACCTCATAGCCGCGCTGGCCCAGCGCCCGCGCCGCTTCGAGACCGGAGGGCCCTGCCCCCACCACCAGCACGCGGGAATCGCTCTCCTTGGCGCCGATCACTTCCGGATGCCAGCCCTTGCGCCATTCCTCCGCCATGGTCGGGTTCTGGGTGCAGCGGATCGGCGTCACGGTATTGTCGCCAGTGACGCAGATATTGCAG
>DATMUQ010000795.1:0-2793 GCA_035563795.1 Terriglobales bacterium
GGTCAGCCGGCGCCGTGCCGTTATGGATCTCCTGCAGGAGCTCGATCGCCGCCTGGATGCGCGCACCCGGCATCATGACTGCACCTGTGTGACAGCAGCAGTAGAAAGAAAGGTTCTAGGTCGACCTGGCATCTTCAGTGCGCCATCGCTCACATGTTCTGCCGGTAGTTCGGCGCCTCGCGGGTGATCTGCACGTCATGCACATGGCTTTCCTGCAGGCCGGCATTGGTGATGCGCACGAAGCTGCATTTGGTCTGCATGTCAGCGATGGTGCCGTTGCCGGTATAGCCCATCGCTGCCTTCAGGCCGCCCACCAGCTGGTGGATGACGGTGCCGGCAGCACCCTTATAGGCGACGCGGCCTTCGACACCTTCCGGGACCAGTTTGAGTTTATCGGAGACTTCTTCCTGGAAATAGCGATCGGCGGAGCCGCGCGCCATGGCGCCCAGCGAACCCATGCCGCGATAGGATTTGTAGGAGCGGCCGTTATAGAGGAAGACCTCGCCCGGGCTCTCTTCCGTGCCGGCGAGCAGCGAGCCGACCATGACGCAGGAAGCACCGGCGGCGATCGCCTTGGCGATGTCACCAGAATATTTGATGCCGCCATCGGCGATCACCGGCACGCCGGCTTTCGCGGCACGCTCGACCGAATCCATGACGGCGGTCAGCTGCGGCACGCCGACACCGGCGACGATGCGGGTGGTGCAGATGGAGCCCGGGCCGATGCCGACCTTGACCGCGTCGGCGCCGGCATCGATCAGTGCCTGGGCGCCGTCGCCGGTCGCCACATTGCCGGCGATCACCTGGCAATCGTTGCTGAGCCGCTTCACCGTGGCGACAGCGTCGAGCACGCCCTTCGAGTGACCATGGGCGGTATCGACGACGATGATATCGACGCCGGCTTCCAACAGCGCTTCCGCGCGCTTGATGCCATCCTCGCCGACGCCGGTCGCAGCGGCGACGCGGAGCCGCCCGCTCTCATCCTTGCAGGCCATCGGATAGGCCTGGGCCTTTTCCATGTCCTTGACGGTGATGAGACCGATGCAGCGATAGGCGTCGTCGACCACCAGCAACTTCTCGATGCGATGCTGATGCAGCAGATGCCGTGCCTCATCATGGCTGATTCCGAGCTTGGTGGTGATCAGCTTGTCCTTGGTCATCAGATTGGCGATGCGCTCATTGGGATTGCTGGCAAAGCGCATGTCGCGGTTGGTGAGGATGCCGACCAACTTGCCGGGGGTACCGGCGGCGGCGCCACGCTCGACCACCGGAATGCCGGAGATGCCGTGATGCTGCATGAGGGCCAGCGCATCGGCGAGGGTCTGGTCGGGATGGATGGTCAGCGGATTGACCACCATGCCGCTTTCGAAGCGCTTCACCTTGCGCACTTCCTCGGCCTGGCGGGTGATGTCCATGTTCTTGTGAATGACGCCCATGCCGCCATGTTGCGCCATGCAGATCGCCATGCGGGCCTCGGTGACGGTGTCCATCGCCGATGACAGCAGGGGAATATTCAGGCTGATACGCTTGGTCAGCTTCGTGCCGGTATTGGCCTGTGCGGGCAAAACCGAAGAGGCCGCCGGCTGCAGGAGCACGTCGTCGAAAGTATAAGCTTCACGGATCATCATGCCGAACCTCAAGATCGTGTCGCCCAGTCGGCCGATCTTAGGTAATAGGAGATCGCCCCGGGACCGCGGGTTGGCGCGCCATCATACACATCGCCGCCCACTACACAAGATATAGTCCGGCCCAAGACGACGCAGGGGCATCATGCATATTTGCCGGCACTGCAGGCGTTTTGCACGGCTTTCCGGCGTTTTGCTGAATACGGTTTGGCAGATTGGTCCGACAGCGGTTCACCCCCACCCCGGCCCTCCCCCCTCGAGGGGGAGGGAGTGGCTGTGTATTTCGCCCGGGAAACAAAGGCCATTCATCTTGGGGACGACAGAAAAGGAATCCTGCTGCATGTCGTTCCCTCCCCCCTTGAGGGGGAGGGTCAGGGTGGGGGGGGTGTCCGCGACGAAGCGCTAACCGGCTCGTCAATCCTTCCGGCCGCGATATTTCAGGGCGACGACGTAGATTTCCGCCGAATCAGCGCGGCTGGCCGCCGGCTTCACATGCTTCACTTCGGCAAAATCCCGCTTCAGGAGCTTGAGCAGTTCGCCCGTCGCCCCGCCCTGCAGCACCTTGGCGATGAAGGTACCGCCCGGCGCCAGAACATCATGGGCAAAATCGAAGGCCATTTCCGCCAGCGCCATGATCTTCAGGTGATCGGTCTGGGCATGCCCCGTGGCGGAAGCCGCCATATCGGACAACACCACATCGGCTTCGCCCTGCAGCAGGCCCTTCAGCACATCGGGCGCTTCCGGCAGCATGAAATCCATCTGGATGAGATCGGCGCCGGGAATCGGATCCACCGGCAGGAGGTCGATGCCGACGATCTTGCCGCCGCCGGCCTTGAAGACCTTGGCGGCCGCGACCTGGACCCAGCCGCCCGGCGCACAGCCGAGATCGACCACCCGGGCGCCGGCCTTGAGGAAGCGGAATTTCTCGTCGAGCTGGAGGAGCTTGAAGGCCGCGCGCGAGCGATAGCCCTGTTTCTGCGCCTCGGCGACGTAAGGATCATTGAGCTGCCGCTCCAGCCAGCGGGCCGAGGAGACGCTGCGCTTCGCTGCCGTCTTCACGCGGACCGTGATGCCGCGGCCGGTCGGCGCCGTAATGGTTGATTTGCTGCCGCTGCCGCCACGGCTGCGGCCGCTGGGGCGCCGTGTTGAACTCATCGTCGTTATCTCC
>DATMUQ010000796.1:0-2456 GCA_035563795.1 Terriglobales bacterium
CCCAGCCTTATCCGATCCTGGCAGCCGCCACCGCGCTGTGGAGCGACGAGGAACATGTCGTCGCCAATCGCGCGCGCTACCGCGAGACGTTCGAGCTGGCGCAGAAAATTCTCGGACCGATCTTCGGCGAGGTGCGCAGCGGCGGCGGCTTCTTCCTGTGGCTCGATGTCGGCGATGGCGAGCAGGCGACGGTGGAATTGTGGAAGCGCGCGGCGATCAAGGTGCTGCCAGGCGGCTATATGGCCCGGCCGGATGCCAGCAGTGGTAAGACGGGGGGCGACAATCCCGGTCAGCGTTACATCCGCGTCGCGCTGGTCTATGAGCCGGCGGAGATGGAACCGGTGCTGAAGCGCATGGCCGCGGTGCTGGCCGATTTTCTCGGCAAGAAGGTGGCCTAGCTGGCTGGAACGGCGGGCGATGTCACCCGTTTTGAATAAGGCCCGTCTGGACGGGCCATTTGGATAAGGTTGCCGGCACACAAAGGCCGGCGGCCCATGGTTTGTAGAGGAGGGGGCTCTCCATGGTTGATCACGCGCAATCGGTGCCGATGAGCGGCGGTTTCCGCGGCTTCATGCAGCGGCGCATGACCGAGGCGCTGGGTGGCGGTCTCGTCCTGCTCGGCCTCGCACTCCTGCTCGCCTTCCTCAGCGCTTCTGCCGGCGATCCCAGCTTCAACCGCGCCGTCGACCAACCGACCCGCAATCTGATGGGACCGCTCGGCGCCTATGTCGCCGATTTCGCCCTGCAGGGCCTCGGCCTCGGCGTCTTCGCTTTGTTCGCCGCCCCCATCGCCTGGGGTTGGCGCCTGGTGCGCCAGCATGGCCTCACCATGTGGTGGCTGCGCCTGACTTTGGTGCCGGTCGCCGCCATCCTGCTCGCCATGGCCGCCGCGGGCCTACCCGATGAAGATGCAGCACCGGCAACCACGGCCGCCGGCACCGCCACTGGCACCACGGTGACGGCACCGGCCTGGCCCTGGAAAGCCGGCATGGGCGGCTTTGCCGGCCATCTGCTGATCGAGGGCACCGCCGGGCTCAATAGCGGCCTTGGCAGCGCGCCAGATGCCACTGCAGCACCGAGTGCTGCCCAGCCGCAGAACACGACGGGCGGCTTCAGCGGCCTGCTTGCCACCTTTGGCGTGCCGGCACTGTTTGGCTCAGCGAGCCTGCTGCCGGCAGCGATCTCCGGCGTGCTCGCCTTGATCGCACTTTATTTCGCCCTTGGCATTGGCCTGCATTCATATCTGCATTTCGGCCGCAATGTCGCCAGCGCCGGCCGCAAGGTTGGTCTGGTGATCGAGCGGCGCGGCCGCGGCCTGATCGCCACCACGCCCGACAGCCGCGGCACCAGCCATCGCGATGACGACGAGGACGAAACAGAGTCCGCACCCTGGCATCGCAAACTGTTTGCCTTTGGTGGCCGCCTGATCGGGGGCAGTGGCGAAGGTGCCCGGCGCGAGCCGCATTTCGAGGAAGACGACACGCCGCAGCAGAGTGGCCGCAGCTACGACACGCGCGTCAGGGCGCGGGCCGATGACGAAGAGCCCGCTTTCGAACAGCCGTCGCTGCAGCAGCCCTCGCCACGCACCCGCAACCTGGTGGCGCAGCCGGTCGTCCGCGAGAAGCCGGCCAAGACCAAGCGTGCCACGGTGCAACCGAGCCTCGCCCTCGAGGAAAGCAGCTTCGAATTGCCGCCGCATGATCTCCTCGCCCGGCCAAGCGCCAATGCCGCCGTGCAGAAGATCAATGAGGAGAGCCTGGAGAAGAATGCCCGGCTGCTGGAAACCGTGCTGGAGGATTTCGGCGTCAAGGGCGAGATCGTCAAGGTGCGCCCCGGCCCGGTCGTCACCCTCTATGAATTGGAGCCGGCCCCCGGCACCAAGACCAGCCGCGTCGTCAGCCTCGCCGATGACGTCGCCCGCTCGATGAGCGCGGTCTCGGTGCGTATCGCCGTCGTGCCCGGCCGCTCGGTGATCGGCATCGAATTGCCGAACCGTCAGCGCGAGAGCGTCGCCTTGCGCGAGCTCCTCGAAGAGGACAGCTATCAATCGACCCAGAGCAAACTGGCTTTGGCGCTCGGCAAGGACATTGGCGGTGCACCCATCGTGGTGGACCTCGCCCGCATGCCGCATCTGCTGATCGCCGGTACCACCGGCTCCGGCAAGTCGGTCGCCATCAACACCATGATCCTGTCGCTGCTCTACCGGCTGACCCCGGATCAGTGCAAGTTCATCATGATCGATCCGAAGATGCTGGAGCTTTCCGTCTATGACGGCATCCCGCATCTGCTCTCGCCGGTGGTCACCGAGCCAAGGAAGGCGGTCGTCGCGCTGAAATGGACTGTGCGCGAGATGGAGAACCGCTACCGCTCCATGTCGAAGCTCGGCGTGCGCAATATCGAGGGCTATAACCAACGTCTGGAACAAGCCCGGCAGGCCGGCGAGGAACTGACCCGCC
>DATMUQ010000797.1:0-3557 GCA_035563795.1 Terriglobales bacterium
ACGGGCCAGCCGCGACATGGTCTCGAAGATCGTGGTGGGCAGATTGCTATAGGTCGCGTTGGTGCTGCGCATATCGTCTTCCGCTACAGGGCTCAGTTGCCGGGCTTATGAGAGGCCCCAGCAACCGCAGCTGGGCGGCGGAATGATGCCCGAGGACAGCAATTGGTCAAGCCATCTCGATGTGCAATTTTGACGGCGACACCTGCAGCGGATGCAAACGTAGCTATGTGACACGCGAGATGGCGATCCCGAGTCGCGGCCGCTCAATCTGCCGAGATCAAGCCCGCATCAGATTGCCGCCGCGCTTTTGCCCGCCGACCGGGAGAAGCGGCGGCAGAGCCTGCGCCAGACTATCGCCGACACGGTTCAACCCGGTTGGGATGTCGGCGGAGACGCCTTCGGATATGGCGGTATGGTCGCCGGCGATCTCCGCCGCCAGCCATTGCCGGAAGGCGGCGGCAGCGCGCTGATTGGTGCGATCGGGCGGATAGACGATGAAATAAGCGAGCTCGATCTGCGTCTGCGTCGCCGCCAATTGGACCAGCCGGCCGGCCGCAAGATCATGCTGCACGAGTGTCGCCTTGGCGAGGGCGAGACCGAGGCCATTGGCCGCGGCTTCGAGCACGAAGGTCGATTGATTGAAGCGCAGGCCGCGCTGCCAATCGACGTCGTCGATGCCGGCGGCACGCAACCAGCTCTTCCAATCCGGGCAGGTGGGATCCTGATCCGGGCTGTCATCGTGCAGTAATGTTGTGTTGCGCAGCAAGCTGGCGAGGTCGGTCGCGTCACGGCCTTCGAGCAGCTTCGGGCTGGCAACCGGGAAGACGGCCTCGCGCATCAGCAGATCGGCCTGCAGACCGGGATAGTGACCGCGGCCATAGCGAATGGCGAGGTCGATCGCTTCGCTGTTGAAATCGACCAGATCCATGGTCGCCAGTACGCGCACATCGATATCGGGATTCTGACTGACAAAACGGTCGAGGCGCGGCAGCAGCCACTTGGTGGCGAAGGACGGCGCCACTGACACGGTCAGGGTCTGCACGCCGCCGCTATCGCCGCCCTTGATCAGCGTCGATTGCAATTGGGCGAAGGCATCGCTGATGCCGGGCAGGATCTCGGCGCCCTGGGCGCTCAGGACCAACCCCTTGGGTGTCCGCTGGAACAGCTTCACTCCCAGCTCGTCTTCCAGCTGGCGCACCTGCAGGCTGACCGCCGAGGCGGTGACATGCAGCTCGGTTGCCGCAGCGGCGAAACTGCCATGGCGGGCAGCGGCCCAGAAGGCGCGCAAGGCATTCAAGGACGGCAAACGGCGGATCGGTCTTGCCATGGTGAGAACCCCTGTTCTGGTCTCGTCGAAAGAATTTCTATATACCCTATCGAATTAATAGAGATTATCTGGATCAGGCAAGAGGATTTTGCGGCGCGCCCTGGAATCGACCTGCAAAATCATCGCGCCACAGCCAAATTTGTGCGGAAAAACGACGTCTTTACAGATAGATAATCTGGAACGCGAGAATAACTCGCGCGGCCAAGACCTTTGCTTTGGGGCGCAATTATTCTTATGGTCGCACAACCGACGGCGCTGGGCCGGCCGGGATTTCAAGGATCGAACCGAATCATGTTGCGGGTCACCCCCGGCATAGCCCTCGAGGATGACGAGATCGAGATCCGCTTCATTCGCGCCTCCGGTCCGGGCGGGCAGAATGTGAACAAGCTGTCGACGGCGGCGCAATTGCGTTTCGACGTCCGCCAGTCCCCGGCCCTGCGCGACGATGTGCGCGAGCGCCTCACCCGCCTCGCCGGGCGGCGCCTGACCCAGGACGGTATCCTGGTCTTGACGGCACAGCGTTTCCGCACCCAGGAACGCAACAAGCAGGACGCCATCGACCGGCTCTGCGAGTTGATCCGGGCCGCTGCCGTGGCGCCGGTCAAGCGACGCCCCACCAAGCCCAGCCTCGGCGCCAAGCAGCGCCGGCTGGAGGGCAAGGCCAAGCGCTCCGGGGTGAAGGCACTGCGCCAGAACAAGCCCTCCTTCGACTGACCTCTGCCGAGCGGGCGGTACCCGCCGAACATATACGCCGATCAGCGCGGCATGAAATCGACCGGAATGGTGAAGCCGTGCGCGAGATCGTTGTCGCTGATCTCCGCCGGCGGCTTCGGCAGCGGATCGGCCCGCTTGATCCAGGCCAGCGCCTCATCATCGATCTCATCGCGGCCGGAGCTTTGCAGCACATGCTGTGACAGCAATTTGCCGTCACGGTCGATGGCGAAGCTGAGGACGGTACGCAAGGGCAGGCGCAGGCGGCTGCGCGGGCTGCGCTTGAACTTGGCGATATGCTGGACCACCTCGCCCAGCCAATTGCTCTTGGCCGCCAGCGTGGCCGCAGCGAGGGCCGCTTCCTTCTGCTGCTGTGCCGCGCGCTGCTGCGCCTGGCTATCAACCGACGGTGTTGGCGGCGCGGCGGCAGGAGCCGGCTGAGTTTGCGGCGGCGCCGGTGTCGGCGGCTGCAGCTTTTCCATTTTCTTCGGCTTGACCGGCTTGGGCTTGGCAACCGGCTTCGGTGTCGACTTCGCCTGCTGCGGCAGGGCCACGTCAGCCGCGACCGCCGGCAAGGGCTTCGGCTCCTCAATGGACGGCGCCTGCACTTGCGGTGTGGGCGGATGCGGCGTCGCGTGATAGTCGGGAAGCGGTGGCGCTGGCGGCTTTGGCGGCGCGGCGGTAGCCGGCATCGGTGCCGGCGCCATATCCAGCAGGATCGCCGGCAAAGGCTGGGGTATGGGCGGTGGCGGGCTATGGGTCGACAACAGCCACCAGGCAGCGGCGAGATGCGCCGCGACAACCATCGTCAGTGACAAGGGCCAGCAGATCGCAGCGCCACGCCGATGCAGCGCCACCGGCTTTGCCATCCGGACGGTGGCGAAATCGCGGGAAGCGAGGCTGGTCATGGCGTCGGCGCTGGCTGGGCACCGCCCTGTGTTGCGCCATCAAGTCCGACCAAAGCGATCTTGAGATAGCCAGCATCGCGCAACTGGTTCATCACCGTCATGAGATCGCCATAGCTGACATGCTTATCGGCGCGCAGGAAGATGCGCTGCTGCTTGTCACCCTTGCTGGCGGCATCGAGCCGTGCCGGCAAGTCGGCGCGGTTGACGATCTCGTCGCCCAGCGCCAGCGTGAGATCGGTCTTGACCGAAACGAAGAGCGGCTGGCTGGGGCGCGGTTGCGGCTTCGCCGTGGCACCCGGCAGATCCACCGCCACATCGACAGTCGCCAGCGGCGCCGCCACCATGAAGATGATCAGCAGCACCAGCATGACGTCGATGAACGGCGTCACATTGATCTCGCTATGCTCCGTGAGCTCGTCCTCGGCAGCGCTGAGCTTGACCGCCATGCTCAGGCCGCCCGCGACAGGGTGACCCGGTCATGATCGAGATCGCGCGACACCAGGCGCAACACCGCGGCGGTCATGTCGAAAGCCACGGCCTTGTTGGCGGCGGTGGCCCGCGCCAGTAGGTTATAGACGACGACGGCGGGAATGGCGGCAATGAGGCCGATC
>DATMUQ010000798.1:0-9606 GCA_035563795.1 Terriglobales bacterium
ATCGGGCAGGCCGCCGGTTTCCAGCACGCGCAGATTCTTCTTCTTCGCCAGCACCGCCTGCGCCTCGGCGCTCACCTTGGGCGCGATGATCACTTCCGAGAAGACCTGACTGATCAAATCCGCGGTGGCGGCATCGAGCTCGCGGTTGACGGCGATGATGCCGCCGAAGGCGCTGACCGTGTCGCAGGCGAAAGCGCGGCGATAGGCGCTCGCCAAGTCGGTACCGGTGGCGACACCACAGGGATTGGCATGCTTGATGATGGCCACGGTTGGCTCAGCGAATTCCGCGACGGCCTCGAAAGCCGCGTCGGTATCGTTGAGGTTGTTGTAGCTGAGCTCCTTGCCCTGCAGCTGCTTGGCCGTGGAGATGCCGAAGCGCTGCTCCGACGTCGCATAGAAGGCGGCGCGCTGATGCGGGTTCTCGCCATAGCGGAGTTCGCTGCGGCGCTGGCCGGCGATGCTCAGGCGATCGGGGAAGGTGATCTCCTCCTCGCCCGCCATCCAGCTGCTGATCGCCGCGTCATATGACGCCGTGCGGGCATAGGCATCGAGCGCCAGACGGCGGCGCAGTTTCAAACTGGTGGCGCCGCCAAGCGCCGCCATTTCCGCCATCACCACATCGTAATCCTTGGGATCGGTGATGATGGCAACGAAATCATGGTTCTTGGCGGCGGCGCGGATCATCGCCGGTCCGCCGATATCGATATTCTCGATACAGGTCTCGCGATCCGCACCCTTGGCCACCGTTGCCTCGAAGGGATAGAGATTGACCACCACCATGTCGATATCGGCGATCTTGTGGTCGCGCTGGGCGTCGATGTGATGCTGCAGATCGCGCCGCGCCAGGATGCCGCCATGAATGGTCGGATGCAGCGTTTTCACACGGCCATCCATGATCTCCGGGAAGCCGGTATGGTCGGAGACTTCCTTGACCGGGATGCCGGCCTCGGCGATCGCCTTGGCCGAGCCGCCGGTCGAGAGGATCTCGACATCGCGATCGGCGAGGAAGCGCGCGAAGGGAATGAGATCGGTCTTGTCGGAGACCGAGAGCAGGGCCCGGCGCACCTGGCGATGATTGAGGGTGACGTCGCCGAGGCGTTTCTGCGGGGTCTGGTTGCTGCTCATTCTATCTGTCTCTCAAAAGGCGGTGCCTGCGGCAGCGCCGCATCGATATCCAAATGAAGATGCCGCGTTTTCCGCGCGGCACATTCACACTCAGAAAGGTGATCTCACCCGAATTGACGTCACTTGCCGCCTTCCTTCTGGAAGGCCCATTTGACGGTGGTGCTGTCGCTGTCGATCATGCCAAGCACCACCAGCTGCTGGCTCCTGCGCACCTGGCCGCGCTGGCCCATATAGATACTCTCGGCGAGCGCGATATCGGCGCCCTGGATGCGCATGCGCCAGCCGCTGCCGCTTGGCAGCTTCAACAGTGCCGCCTGGCCGTTCTGGGTGATCGAGGCCTGGACCTGCGGATGCAAATGGAAGCGCAGAGCGAAGGAATTGCCGCCGGTGCCGTTGAGCATGTCCTCGCCCATCAGCTCGCTGCCATCCCCGGCCAGGAACAGGCGGCGGCGATGCACCAGGCCGAAGCTCTCCTCATAGCCGTTATGGCTGGTATCGAGCCAGACCTGGCCGTCGGTCTCGTCGCGCCGGCTGGTGACGATGGTGGGGATGAGTGCCATGCCGCCATGCTCCAGCAGCATGCTGGAATTGGTGTCATCGACTACGAGGGTCGAATGCGCGGCGGTCGCGCGCTGCACCTGGCGCCATTCCGGTGAGGCCGGATGGCCGGCGCCGCAATTGACGATCATGCGATCGGCGCCATAGCTCATCTCGAAAGAGAGCGTGCCAGCATGGGCATGCATGTCGAGACCGTGGCGCGGCGGCGCGCCGCAATCGGTGATGACCACGGCCTTGCCGGCCTGCAGGCGCTGGAAACCGGTCAGCGGCAATTGCGTCAGATGCCGCTCGCGCTCGCCGCCGATGCGGCTGAAGACCAGATGCAGCAGCTCCGGCGTCTCTTCATTGGTGTCGTTGAAGAGGGCGAGCTTGCCGTCGCCATGGCACAGCATGTGAAGGACGGCGCCGAGATTCTCGATAGCGATCTGCAAATGGTCCGGCAGCGCCTGGCGGGCCAAAGTCAGCACATGACGGAGATCGAGGAAGTGCTGCAGCAAGTCCAGGATGATGCCGGGACTGCGCTCAATATGGCCGCCATCGGCCAGCATCTGCTTGGCAATCTCCTGGGCGAACAGCTTGCGGCCGCGGGCGAGGAAAGCGTCGCCCTGGGGCAGCATCGCGCCGGCGATCATCAGGACGACGGCGGCCTTTAGGAGTGCGCTGCCGGCCAGACCATCCGGCAAGGCGCGGGCGAGATGGGCGGCCTGGCGGTTGAGGCTGTAGAGCAGGGCCGAGCGGAACAAAGCGTCGGTCTGCACTTCCAGGAAGGGGTGATGCAGCAGGATCTGCCGCAGCCGGGCGGCCAGGACATCGCTGCGCCAGTCGAAGCTGTCATAGCCGGGATTCTCATCCAGCCATTGCTGGGCCAGCTGCCGCGCCAACTGCCGAGCGGCCGGGCCGCCACAGGCGCGCAGATCGGCGAGCCAGGTGAAGCCGTTCATCCAGCCACGCCAGGCGAGGCTGGTGCCGATCGGATTGCCGAGCGGTTTCGGGCTGCGGACGACCTCGCTGCCATAGCGGTATTCACCGCCAAGGAGGTGCAAGCCGGCCTGCTCGTCGCCCGGCCAGACTTCCAGCGGGGTGACGGTGAGATCGCCGCTGGAGCGGTTGCCGAGCGCCCAGCCATAGAAGCGGCTGCCATAGATCGGCTGGGCCAGGCTGCGCCAGGTCTGCGACAGCAGGGTCTCGCGCGGCAGGCTGAACATGGTCTGCAGCTTGGGGGCGATCAGCTTCGGCCGCTGATTGCCCTTGCGCGGCCGCGCCGGGTTCTGGGTCTGGAGGAGGCCGTTGGTTGCGCTATCCGCCACGCCCTCGTCCCTCCTCAGCCGCGCAGCTTGGCGATATTGGCGGCGTATTGGGCCGGGCCGCCGGTAAAGGTGGCAGTGCCGGCGACCAGCACATCGGCGCCGGCGGCAATCGCCGTGGCAGCGGTGTCATGGTTGATGCCACCATCGACCTCGAGATCGATCACCCTGCCGCCTTGCGACTCGGAGACGGCGTTGATGCGCCGGCGCAGCTCGCGGATCTTGTCGCTGGCGCTGCCGATATATTTCTGGCCGCCGAAGCCGGGATTGACGCTCATGACCAGGACGAGATCGATGTCGGCCAACAGGTAATCGAGCACCGAAAGTGGCGTCGCCGGGTTGAGCGAGACGCCCGCCTTTTTGCCCAGCGACTTGATCAGCTGGACGGTGCGGTGGGGGTGTGCCCCGGCTTCCGGGTGGAAGGTGATGATATCGGCGCCGGCTTCGGCGAATTCCGGCACGAAGGCGTCGACCGGCGAGATCATCAGATGGACGTCGAAAGGCAGCTTGCTATGCGGGCGCAGCGCCTTCGCCACCATCGGGCCGATGGTCAGATTGGGGACGAAATGGCCGTCCATGACGTCGATATGGACGTAATCGGCGCCGGCCTCGGTAATGGCGCGCACTTCCGCGCCGAGATTGGCGAAATCCGCCGAGAGAATCGAGGGGGCGATCTTGGTCTTTTGCTGCATGGTGTCTCCTTCCGGGATACCTACCATCGGGGACCCGGCGGGGCAAGCAAAGGGGACGGCTAAATTGCGGCAATAACGCGGCAATTTCATTCAGTGCGTGAGAATTTGGCATTTGCCGGGGCGGTTGGGGCTTCGCAAGATGCCGCCATCTCCGATCGGTTGCTTCCGCCCTTGGGTTAACGGGCCGGTGGCGTTAAGATTTTCACGCAGGATTTCCCAGAGGCGGCCGGGACCAAGTTCGGGCCGGCCGCCGAAAATAAGCATGACAGGACGGGTTTGATGGGCGGCAAGGCAGCTTTTTATCAATCGGTGACCGCGACTCTGGACGGCATCCGCGCCGACGGCTTCTACAAGTCCGAGCGCCGCATCGCCGGCCACCAGCAGGCATCGATCCGCCTCGACAGCGGCGCCGAGGTGCTGAATTTCTGCGCCAACAACTATCTGGGTCTCGCCGACGATGCCCGGTTGATCGCGGCTGCCAAGCAGGGGCTCGACCAATACGGCTTCGGCATGGCCTCCGTCCGCTTCATCTGCGGCACCCAGACCCTGCACAAGGAACTCGAATCGGCAATCAGCCGTTTCCTCGGGTTGGACGATACCATCCTCTATTCCAGCTGTTTCGACGCCAATGGCGGCTTGTTCGAGACCCTGCTGGGTGAGGAGGATGCGATTGTCTCCGACGCCCTCAACCATGCCAGCATCATCGACGGCATCCGGCTCTGCAAGGCGAAGCGCTTCCGCTACCAGAATAACGACATGGCCGACCTGGAGGCGCAGCTGAAGGCAGCCCGCGCCGCCGGCGCCCGGCATATCCTGATCGCCACCGACGGCGTCTTCTCGATGGATGGCATCATCGCCAACTTGAAAGCCGTCTGCGATCTCGCCGACCGCTATGAGGCGCTGGTCATGGTGGACGATTCCCATGCCGTCGGCTTCATCGGCGCCCATGGTCGCGGCACGCCGGAATATTGCGGCGTCGAAGGCCGCGTCGACATCATCACCGGCACCCTCGGCAAGGCCCTGGGCGGGGCCAGCGGTGGCTATATTTCAGCAAAGCAGCCGGTCATCGATCTCCTGCGCCAGCGCTCGCGCCCCTATCTCTTCTCCAACAGCCTCGCCCCCTCGATTGCCGCGACAACGCTCGCCGTCCTCAAGCTGCTGGCCTCGACCGAAGGTGCCGAATTGCGCCGCAAGGTCGCCGAGAACGGCGCCTATTTCCGCGCGAAGATGGCGGCGGCCGGGTTCAAGCTGGTGCCGGGTGAACATCCCATCATCCCGGTGATGCTGGGCGATGCGGCTTTGGCGACGCGCATGGCGGACGAGCTTCTCAAGGAAGGCGTCTATGTCATCGGCTTCAGCTTCCCGGTGGTGCCGAAGGGCCAGGCCCGCATCCGCACGCAAATGAGCGCCGCCCATAGCCGCGAGCATATCGACAAGGCGGTCGCCGCCTTCATCAAGGTGGGTAAGGCGCTGGGTGCCATCTAGTTTCAGATGATTTGACTTGGTGCCGTCAGTGCCGGGCACCATTTGACCAAGACCCCGATTTCCGCAGAAACAGATCCTCGAAGGAATGCCGCGATGAAAGCGTTAGCGAAACTGGAACGTGGACCCGGCCTCACCATGACCGATGTGGCGAAGCCCGTGGTCGGCCATAACGACGTCCTCATCCGCATCAAGAAGACGGCGATCTGCGGCACCGATATCCATATCTGGAAATGGGACGACTGGGCGCAGAAGACCATTCCGGTGCCGATGCATGTCGGCCATGAATATGTCGGCGAGATCGTCGAGATCGGCCAGGAAGTGCGCGGTTTCGCGATCGGCGACCGGGTCTCCGGCGAAGGCCATATCACCTGCGGCTATTGCCGCAACTGCCGCGCCGGCCGCCGCCATCTCTGCCGCAACACCGTGGGTGTCGGCGTCAATGTGCCGGGTGCCTTCGCCGAATATCTGTCGCTGCCGGCGGTCAATGCCTTCAAGATCCCCGACAATATCAGCGATGACCTCGCCTCGATCTTCGATCCCTTCGGCAATGCCACGCATACCGCGCTCAGCTTCAATCTGGTCGGCGAGGATGTGCTGATCACCGGTGCCGGCCCGATCGGCATCATGGCGGTGGCGATCTGCCGCCATGTGGGTGCGCGCCATGTCGTCGTTACCGACGTCAACGACTACCGCCTCGATCTTGCGAAGAAGATGGGCGCCAGCCGCGCCGTCAATGTCTCGAAGGATCGCCTCAAGGACGTGATGGACGATCTCGGCATGCAGGAAGGCTTCGATGTCGGCCTGGAGATGTCCGGCGTCCCGGCCGCCTTCCGCGACATGCTGAATGTGATGAATCACGGCGGCAAGGTGGCGCTGCTCGGCATTCCGCCCGCCGATACCGCGATCGACTGGAACCAAGTCATCTTCAAGGGCCTGGAGATCAAGGGCATCTATGGCCGCGAAATGTTCGAGACCTGGTACAAGATGGTCTCGATGCTGCAAAGCGGCCTCGACCTCTCGCCGATCCTGACGCATCACTTCCCGGTGGACCAGTTCAAGGCCGGCTTCGAGACCATGCTGTCGGGTCAGTCCGGCAAGGTCATTTTGGACTGGGCGGCGTGACGATCACTCTCTAACGGTGTCATGCCCGGACTTGATCCGGGCATCCATTTCGGCGACAGCGCTTGCATCTACCATGGATCCTCGGGTCAAGCCCGAGGATGACAGAAGAAAAGCGCTCGCATGGAGCTTCAGAAAAACAAGCGGCATCTCATTGATGCCGCCTGTTTCAGTTTGCCGGACGCAGCGACCTTACACGGCGCCGCCGGCCGACACTCTTTGCTCTTGCTATATCGCCTCAGGTTCCTGATTCTGCTTATCAACGATCAAGCTTGCTGTGGGGGCGTTGATGCAGGGTCGGAAAGTCTCTCGTGCTTATTGCATAATATTGTGTGCTGCGCTTTGCCAACTTTCAGCGTGCAATCCAACGACGCCGCAGTTGTCGCCTGCTGAATTAGATACCATCAACAAGAAGGTGGCAGTCTATTGTGGCTCTGTCGAAGTAAGGGGTCTCCTCGCAGAGAATATTGCTCGATTGAAATCGCAGCCGACCTGCAAAGCGTCATCGAGTAACAGCGCAGGCCCGGCCAACGAACTTTGGGCGGACGATCGCGTGAGCGCCGGCGATTCGAACGATCTTGGTGTTCCTTTCGAATTATCGGTGACCTCGGTTCCGATGAACCGGCCCATTACGGATGATGATTTCCAGTCGAGGAAAATGGCGCCTGACCATGTGACGGGTCCAGCCATTAGCGGCAACGGCACAATGAATATCGCCGTTAACCGGATCAATGCAGGGCAAGAGACTCAGTATTCGTCGAGCGAGACGAAAGTGAGAGAGATCTATGCGATCCCTGCAATTGATCAAGTTTGTGTGGATGCATTTCGTACGCCAGCCGGGCGGAAGCCTCTGTGGGTGACAATTTGCCGTAACGTTCCGTCAGTCATCGGTGGGCCTAGTGTTGAAGAAGTTGCGCGCGCCATCATTCAGCGGGATTTTCCGCTAATTGCCGCGATAAACTAGCTCCAAACTTGTCATCGGTTGCCAAACTCGGCGCAAATGCGAGGGTGGCAGGGGAATCAGTTTAGACGCCAAAAAAACAGGCCGCATCTCATCGATGCGGCCTGTTTCAGTTTGCCGGATGCAAGCGATCGGCATCCCGGCATCAGCTGGCCTCCGGCTGCTTCAGCCGGACCAGCTTGGTGAGCAGGGCGTCGAGGCCCTGGCCGTCACCGGCATGGAGATCGATCCGGCCCACCTTCTCCACCAGGCGCTCGAGGCTCTCGAGCTCCTTGAGGCGCAGCAGGAGGGGGTTCTCCTCCATCAGCTTGGCGGTGTTGAGCAGGGACCGCGTTGCCGCCGTCTCTTCCTGCCGGCGGATCAGGTTGGCCTTGGCCAGCCGCTCCGCCTCCACCACCTTGTTGACCAGCTCGCGGATGTCACCCGGCAGGATGACGTCCTTGATGCCGAGCTCGGTCACGACGATGCCGGTATCCGCGAGCCGCTGCTCGACATAGCCGCGCAGCTCAGCATCGAGGACACCCTTGCCGGACAGCACCTCGTCCAGGCTGCGGGCGCCGACCGCTTCCCGGATCGCGAGCTGCACCAGCCGGTACAGCCAGCCATCGATATCGGCAGCGACGGTGACCGCCCGCTCCGGATCGGTGATCCGGCGATAGGCAGTCAAGGTCACCCGCAGGGAGATGCGGTCCTTGGTCAGCATCTCCTGCGCCGTGATCTCGACCGGCTGCGGCCGCAGATCGAGGCGCTTGACCTCGAGCTTGCGGTTGACCGTCCAGTGCGCATAGCGCCCCGGCGCCAGCCGGCCGATCAGGCGGCCGTTCACGTAGAGCAGCGCCGCCTCATGGCTCTCGACCACGGTCTCGACTGTGTGCAGGCTTGCCGCCTTGTTCATCAGCGTCATCTGCCGATCGGTTGCCTCCAGCACATCGGTCGTATCGACGCGCTCGAGATCAACCGCAGTCACCACCTTCCAATAGGCCTTGCGCTGCCAGGGACCCAGGATCATCGCCGGGCGTCCGTCGAGAGAGACGATGCCGACCTCATTGGCGCCGGTTTCCACCAGGGCCAGGAGTTCATCCGCCAGATCCGGCCGCTCGGCCTTGATGACGTTGTAGCGCTCGATCGGCAACTCGGTCCGCACGACATCGTAGCGCTCCAGGCTCAGCTTGCGCAGCGGATCGAGGAAAGTATGGCGACCGGGCTCGAGCACGTCGACATACCGGCCGTCCCGCAGCAACAGGACACGCTCGCCAGCCTTCACGGTGACGCTGGAATACAAAAGACTGCGACTCATTTTCTTCTCCATTTCTTGTCCCGCTTACAATGCGGGATTCACGTTGTGATCGAGGAAATGGGTGCCGGATGCGGCTTCCAATGTGATGAGCGGGCCTGGTTTGAGCGCGCGGAACGGATGCGTGCTTTATCCCTTCGCCCGCCGAAGCAGGACGGAAAGGCAGCCAGCATCAGTCTCCACCCGCGATATCCACCGCGGCGCAAAGCTGGTCACAAAGTGTCAGATACGGATGTTGAGGCTTGCGCCCACTCAACCGGATCGCGACTGAAGCGCGCATCCGGTCCCTTCAGTGGGATATCAGTTTGCAGAACTGATCCGGAGCGTGGAGCGGGATTCGAACCCGCGACTATGCTGTTCAAGCATGCTCTACCTCTGAGCTATCCTCGTTTCATGCGTGCCATCGGAATCGAACCGATCCATCGGGTCTCCCCGCTGCTCAGCCACGAGCTGGCTTCCGCTTCCCTCATTTGGCGGAACACGAACACGCAGAGCGTATCGCGCCCGCTGGATTTGAAAGTCCAGACACAAGGCCGCATGAAGGGAGCGGACTTATGATCCAATGCGATGTGGCAGGCAAGCGAAATCTGCGTCAGCCTGTCGCATGCGCAAAAATTGTCGAAGTGATTGTGGCTTCACCGACACAATGTGTCATGCGTGATAGCTGCGCGCATGTCGCTCTATCAGCCCTTCACCAACCGCGCGGCATAGAAGCCGTCGATGCCGCCATGTTGTGCAAGCTGATAGGGGAAGGAGCGGAGATCGCCTTCGGTGGTGAGCAGTTCTTCGAGCCCGCCGACTTCGAAGGCGCCGATCGGGGCGCGGCGCATTTCCGGGTGGCGGGCGAGCAAGGCGTCGATGCGGGCGCGGTTCTCTTCCGGCTGCAGCGAGCAGGTGCAATAGACCAGCGTGCCGCCGGCGCGCAGCAATTCGACCGCTGAATCCAAGAGGCGGTCCTGCGTCGCCGTCAGCTTGGCGATGTCGCGCGGATCCTTGAGCCAGGCGACATCGGGATGGCGGCGGATGGTGCCGGTCGCCGAGCAGGGCGCGTCGAGCAGGATGGCGTCG
>DATMUQ010000799.1:0-5778 GCA_035563795.1 Terriglobales bacterium
CTGCCATAGGTGGCGTAATAGAGCTGTACACCATTCACCCAGGCATAACCGCCACTGACCGGTTCCGGCAATTTGCGTGGCAGCGGCAGTTGCTGCCAGACCTCATCCGCGCATAAGAGCGACGGCGTGGCGCTGATGACCAGCGTCAATGCGATCAGGAGCAGGTAAAACCGTTTGGTAATCATCTACACCCCCTTCAGCGAGGGGCATTCAGCCGGACTCAAGCCGGCGATGATCTGCTCATGATAAAGCGGCATGCCCGAAAAGGACATGCCGCTTTTTTAGGTCGGTCAATTGCGGTGATGATCGCTCAGAGAACGTTGATCACTTGTCCCGTCAGCAATCCTTCGACCGATTTCACATAAGCCCGGGCCACCCGCTTGGCTGGTACCGCTTCGTGTCCCTTGAAATAGGGACCGTAAGAGGACAGCGCTTCCTCCAGCACGCCGGGGCTGACGCTGTTGATGCGCAGGCCCCGTGGCAGTTCGATCGCCGCCGCCTTGACGAAGGCATCGATCGCCCCGTTCACCAGGCTGGCGCAGGCACCGTAGCGGATCGGGTCATGGCTGAGGACGCCAGTGGTCAAGGTGAAGGAGGCACCATCATTGGCATAATCTTGCCCGATCAGCACCAGATTGACCTGCCCCATCAGCTTGTCCTTGAGGCCGATCTCAACTTCCTTCTCGGTGAGCTTGGCGAACTCGCCGAAATGCACCTTGCCGACAGTCGAGATCAGCGCATCGAACTTGCCGACCTTTTCGAACAGCTTGCGGATCGAGCCCGAGTCCTTGATATCGGCCTGGATATCGCCGCTCTTGCTGCCGACCTTGATGACTTCATGGTCGCCCGACAAGGCGGCCACGACCGCCTTGCCGATGGTGCCGGTGGCACCGATGACGATGATCTTCATTGTGCTGCGACCATCACAGATTGGGCTGCGGGGTCACACGCAGGTAAGGCTTCAGCGCCTTGTAGCCCTTCGGGAAAGCCTTCTTCGCTTCCTCGTCGCTGACCGAGGGAACAATGATGCAATCCTGGCCATGCTGCCAATTGACCGGCGTCGCCACCTTGTACTGCGCCGTCAGCTGCAGGGAATCGATGACCCGCAGGATCTCATCGAAGTTGCGGCCCGTGCTGGCCGGATAGGTGATGGTCAGCTTGACCTTCTTGTCCGGACCGATGACGAAAACGGAACGCACCGTCAGCGTGTCATTGGCATTGGGATGGATCATGCCATAGAGATCCGAAACCTTGCGATCGGCATCGGCCAAGAGCGGGAAGTTCAGCGCGACACCCTGGGTGTCCTTGATGTCGCCGACCCAGGCCTTGTGATCCGCAACCGGATCGACGCTGAGGCCGATGACCTTGACATTGCGCTTGTCGAATTCCGGCTTCAGCTTGGCCACGGCCCCGAGTTCGGTGGTGCAGACCGGCGTAAAATCCTTCGGATGCGAGAACAGAATACCCCAGCTGTCGCCGAGCCATTTGTGGAAGCTGATCGGCCCGTCGGTCGATTCCTGCGTGAAGTCCGGGGCGATATCGCCAAGTCGAATGCTCATGTCAAAACTCCTCCAAAAATTATTATTCCTGCTCTGTCGTTTTTGGCCGGCGGCCATCTGATCGATATTCGCCCGTCCCCCGCCGAAACGAGGTGTAGCTTAGCCCTGGGGCCGACAGGCGGCAACCGGCTGAAAGCAGCCTTAAAACTTAAAGCCGCATAAAAATTAAGGCTTCGCAGCATGTCATACACACAATGACATCAGACAGAAGAATTGCTCGCCGTAGCGGCAATTTTATCTTCGCAGTCAGCCACATCTAACCTTTAGCAGAAGAGCGGCAACAACGTGAGCGGAATGGCGTTACCAGCGTAGGATTACCACCCGAGTGGAAACGAACAGGGTGGAAACGAAAACGTCACGCAACGATGCGCTGCGTGACGTTTGAAGAATATTCCTGACCAATTGACGCGGCCATCCCACGCTGTGCTGTCGAGGACAGCGTGACGCAAGCTCAGGCCCGGGCGATTGTCGCAGCGAAGCGCCGCAACCCCATCCATTGCTGCTCGAGATAATTACCGGTCGCCAGCTTTTCATTGGCGGAAGGATCGCCGGTCGGCGCATAGGCACGGTTGAAGTCAGCCGTCCCGAACAACTGGTCCCAGAGGCTGAAGACCGAACCGTAATTGCAGCTGCGCTGCCCTGCCGCCAGGATACCGTGATGGGCACGATGGAAGCTGGGCGAGACGAAAATCCGCTCGCCGAGCCAGCCGAAATTCAGCCGTGCATTGACATGCGACAGGCTCTGCAGGAAGCCGAGCGCCAGCACGATTAGCGGGAATTGCAGTGGCGGCAAGCCGATCATCAAGCCGACGGCGCCGAACCAGCAGATGGTGATGAAATCATCCAGCAGATGGTTGCGGGCATCGCACCAGAAGGTCATCTGCCGCTGGGCGTGATGCAGCGAATGCAGCGGCCACCAGAAGCGCAGGCTGTGCGAGAAACGATGCCGCCAGTAATCGGCGAAATCGAGGATCAGCATATAGATGACGAAAGTCACCAGCGGCTGGCCCATCAGCGAGGGGAAGGCGCTTTCCAAAGTCGGCGGCGTCCAGCCCTGATCGGTCAGCCAGGCTGTCAGATTGGTCTGCAGCGCATTGAAGATGAAAAAGGTCAGCAGCGGGAAGAGGCCGATCCGGGCGATGAAGGTATAGAGCACATCAACCCGCACCGGGCGCCGGTCGGTCCAGATCTCGACCGGCCGCCATTTCTCGAGCGGCCAGCAGATCGCCGCTGTCAGCAGGATCTGCCCGACGCCATAGACGGCGAACTGGGTCCAGGAGAAAGAGATCTCATCATACTCGATCATGCCGAGCTGCCAGAGCAGTGGGATCACCACATGCTCCTGAAGCCAACCGGCGATGAGGAGAAACGGATCGGTCATGTCAGTTGCGTCGGCAGATGTTCAAACCGGAAGCCCTTCTCGAGCAGGCCACCAAGCAATTCATCGAGCACATTCACGAACTTGTCCTGGCGGTCATGAATGCCCCAATGCAGCAGCAGCACATCCCCAGATCTGATAGTCTTCAGCGCTCGATTCAACAACATTTTATTGGGGTATTTGTCCGACGGCAGCTCGTCGCCGAGGAAACCGGCCTCGGTCCAGCCCTGGTGACGGAAACCGGCGCGGCCGGCGAAATCCATCACCCGCTCGGTGGTCTTGCCACCCGGCGCCCGCCACAGCGGCAGCCAGTCATGACCGGTCAGCTGGCGGATGCGCTCGACCGGCATATGCAGCTCCTTGCTGACCCCGGCAGCATCCAGCTCCTCGCTGTTCGCGTTGCCCCATTCCACATACTTGACCTTGTCGGCACCGACATCGCCGCGGAAATACCAATGTCGCCAGGTATGGCTGCCGAAGCGGAAGCCTTCGGCAGCACGAGCCCGCCAGAAATCCGCCCAGCCGTCATCAAGCGTCTTGTCGCCGCGATAGGTCGCTTCGTTGGCGACGAAACAGGTGCCGACAACCTTATGCTTGTGCAGGATCTCCGCCATCTGCTCGGCATAGTTCATCCAGCCGGTATCAATGGTGAGATAGAGCGGTCCGCCGCTCGCCGCCGCCTGGCTCGCGGCAGCGCCCAGGGTCGTGCCGGCGGCCATGGTGGCGGCCGTCGCCGCGAGAAAATCGCGCCTAGTCAGCTTGGACATGGAGATAGATTCCATGGGGTGAGCGACCAACCTGGATCTCTTCCATCTGGTTGGTGGCGGCATCGAGGATAGCGACCTTGTGGCCCCAGCGCTCGGTGATCCACAACTTGCCGTCACGGTCGAAGGAAATATCGTCGGGGCCGCTGGGCACACGCCAGCGGGCGATTTCCTTCAGGCTGGCGGTATCGAGCGCCACCACCTGGCCGGCGACGCGATTGGTGACATAGAGGCGGCTGCGATCGGGAGAGAAGAAGATGTTATGGGCGCCCTTGGCGGTCTGGATCTTCTGCTCGACCTGGCCATTGGCCGGATTGACCACGGCGACATAGTCCTCGCCCATGATGCCGACCAGCAGCTTGCCGTTGACCCAGAGAATGCCGGCCGGCAAGGCGCCGACCTCTGCCGTCCAGACCGGCTCCAGCGTCTTCAGGCTGATGGCAATCACCTTGTTGCTGCCCTGGAGGGTCGAATATTCCATCGACGAATCCGGGCTGAAGGTGAGATGGCTGGGCAGCGACGGCGCCGGGATGCGCTTCACCAGCTTCAGGGTGGTGGCGTCATAGATATCGATCTGGTCACGCGCCAGACCATTGACCACGAGATACTTCTGATCCGGGCTGAACTGGAACTGGTAGGGATCGGCGACGGGCGTGCTGCTGAGCACTTCGCCGGTCTTCGGATCCAGCAGGAACATCTTATTGCCGGCATCGTCGGCAACCACCAGGGTCTTGCCGTCCGGCGTCGGCCCGAGATGGTCGGGCTCGCGCAGCATCGGGACGCGCTTCAATTCCTTGCGGGTGGCGATGTCGATGACGCTGACCGTGGCCTCGCCGGAATTGGCAATGAAAGCGAGATCGCCGGCGCGGGCAGCACTCACCCCACCAGCCGCGCCGGCCAGCGTGGCCAGCAGACCCACCAGACCGAGGGACAGCCAGCGCCGCGACAGCTTTCGGGCTTGCTTGAACTGGGGAAGATGGCCGCCAAGGCCGTTGGAAGTTACAGGTCTCAAGACTGACTCGCTCGCCGCTTTCTGGATAAACGAAATGATTGTGATCCGCGCCTAAACTATTGGCAAGGCTGGAAAATGATACATACCTAGCATCTGCCGTCGGCCGTCATCTGGCAATGCGACAAAGCGCGCCACGCGGTGATGCTACAAGGATCAGGTAAAATTTGCGGTAAGGTAAGATCCCTGCCGCGACCGCCATCGGTCCGGTCGCCGGCGCTCCGGCGCGGTGGCCCAGGGCAACAGGGAATGGCTCGGTCCATCGGGACCGCTCGCTCCACCGAGGCCGGGCGGCTGGCCCGGCCCCAATGGACGTCGTGGTCAGGCTGCTGCCGCTTATTTCAGCAGATTGGTGGCAACATAGCCCTCAAGGTTGTTCGCCTTGACATGGGCCCACTTGCCGCCTTCGACCTTCTCGATGATGTCGACCTTGGTGCCCTTCTTGAGGGTAGCAAGCAGCTTGCTGCTGGTGCTCGGCTTCTCGCGCAGATGCGCATAGGTATGGGTGACAACAGCCTGGGTATCGGCGACGGCGATCGCCGACTGATGCTGCACCTGAGGAACCGAAAGGGACAGCGCCGATGCGCTGCCCGAAGCAAGACTGCCGAGGGCCAGGGTCGCAGTCAGAATGGCCAAAGTGGTTGCGGACAAAGAACGCATCGGATCGTATCTCCAAAAAGAACAGGTTCGCGCGCAGGGTTCGATCTGGGCCCCCAAATCGCTCCTGCCACAACATATTGTGCCAGCAACTTGACTTTTAGCTGACAGCACGATGTCGTTTTGGTGAATCAGGCCGCGAGAAAAGCGCGCACCTCTGCCCGTAACGGTGGATTGCAGCCGGCCCGCGTGCAGTTGAGGGCCGCGGCCGTGGCAGCGAAGGTAAGGACCCGGTTCCAGGCGTCGTCAGCCAGGCCGGAGAGGTCAGCCACCTTACGAACCCCGGCATCCAGCAGCCCGGTCAGCAGCCCGGCAGTAAAGGTATCCCCGGCCCCGACCGTATCGGCGACGGTGACCTTGGGCGGCGTCACATCGAGGCGCGGAGCGCCGGGCCGGAACAGGCTCGCCCCC
>DATMUQ010000800.1:0-2866 GCA_035563795.1 Terriglobales bacterium
GTCGATCTCCATGCCGCACCAGGCGGCCAGACCGGCGTCAACCACGATGACGGCACCGGCTTCCCGCTGGTCTTCTATGTGCCGAGCTATCGCCGCCAGACCATCGATCTCTGGCGCCATCTCGCCGAGCGCTATCACGACGAGCCGACCGTCCTCGGCTATGACCTGCTCAACGAGCCGATCTCGCCCTATAACGATGTCGATTATCTCAATCCACGGCTGGAGCCGCTCTACAAGGATATCGTCAAGGCGATCCGTGAGGTCGATACCCATCACGTGGTCTTCACCGCGGCGGCGCAATGGAGCACGAATTTCGCCGTCTTCGGCCGGCCTTACGACAGCAATATCGCCTATACCTATCACAAGTTCTGGGCCAGCACCGAACGCGATTCCGTGCAGAGCTATGTCAACTTCGCCAACCGCTACAACGTGCCGATCTTCCTTGGTGAATCCGGCGAGCTGACCGATGACTGGAACCGCGCCTTCCGCCAGTTGAACGAGCGCTTCGGCATCAACTGGAGTTTCTGGACCTTCAAGAATCTAGAGTCTGAGTCGACTGTCTTGTCAGCGCCGAAGCCCGAAGGCTGGGAGAAGCTGGAGACCTTGGGCAATGAGGCGCCGGAAGACTGGGCGCAGGAGACCTTGCCGTCACCGGCCGAGGCGAAGCGCATCCTCTGGGCCTATCTCGAGGCCATCAAGTTCCGCAACACCCATGTCAATGCCGGCTATCTCGACTCCCTCGGCCTGAAGGCGCCGCTGCAGAACACTATCGACCAGAAGAGCGTGTCGAACGGCAGCAACCTGCAGCAGCCCTGAGCAGGCGCTGCTACGAGGACCGGCATCGTGTGAGCGACTTCAGTCCAGAGCAAATTCATCCGGATTCTTGTTGAGGATCTGCGCCAGCACGGCGACGACCAGCTTGTGATCTTCGCGCTGCGGCAGGCCGGAGACGGTGACCGTGCCGATATAGCCGGCCCCCATCACCCGAATCGGGAAGCAGCCGCCATGGGCGGCGTAATCGCGCAGCGGCAGCGCCAGCTTGCCATCCAGCGGATCGCCGGTGAGCTTGATCTCCTGGCCGAGGGCATAAGACGAACGCCGCATCAGCTCGACGAGATTGCGCTTGCGCCTGGCCCAGTCGGCATTGGCCGGCGCCGTGCCCGGCATGGCGTGGAAGAAGAGGATATTCTCGCCCTGGCGGATATCGATGGTGACCGCCGCCTGCTGCGCCCGCGCCACGTCGCGCAAGGCAAGACCAAGCTCCAGCGCCGTATCGGCATCGAAATGCGCAAAGACCAGCGCTTCCTCCTGGGCCCGGATCTTCCGAAGATCGGCCTCAATGGCGCCGCGTTCTTCCGCCGTCAAACCAATCGCCATGTTCCTGCCCTTCTCTGTCGTTCGGGCGCGATCATAGCCGATCGCCGCGGGCGGTCAGCAGAAAATAAGCCGTGAGGTCAGCGAGACGCGGGTTACTGCAGTGCGCAGCTTTCGCCATAAGCGAGCGGCTTCAGGCCGAAATGCGTCGCCAGGGTCTGGCCCATATCGGCGAAGCTCGCGCGCTTGCCGAGATCATGCGGCTTGACCTTGGGGCCGAACCACAGCATCGGCACATGTTCGCGGGTATGATCGCTGCCATGCCAGGTGGGATCGCAGCCGTGATCGGCGGTGATCAGCACTAGGTCATCGGGCTGTAACAATGCCTCCAGCTCCGGCAGCCGGCAATCGAAAGCCTCGAGTGCCGCGGCATAGCCGGCGATATCGCGGCGATGGCCATAGAGCATGTCGAAATCGACCAGATTGGCAAAGACGAGCGCTTTGTCGCCGGCCGTCTTCACCGCCTCCAGGGTCGCATCGAACAGGGCCATATTGTCCTTGGCGGCGATCTTGCTGCTGATCCCGGTATGGGCATAGATATCGGCGATCTTGCCGATCGAGATCACCTCACCACCTTCGGCAATAAGCCGCGTCAGCAGGGTCTCGCCATGCGGCGGCGTAGTCAGGTCCTTGCGATTGGCGGTGCGGATGAAATCTTCCGGCGTCTCGCCGATGAAGGGCCGGGCAATGACGCGCGCCACGTTCAAGGGCTCTGTCAGCTTCTTCGCCACCTTGCAGATGTCATAGAGGCGCTGCAGGCCGAAATGGGTTTCATGCGCCGCGATCTGGAACACGGAATCCGCCGAGGTGTAGCAGATCGGCTTGCCGGTGCGGATATGCTCGGCGCCAAGGTCGCGGATGATATCGGTGCCCGAGGCATGGCAATTGCCGAGGATGCCCGGCAGCTTGCAGTCACGGACCAGGGCGTCGATCAGGTCTTGCGGAAAGCTCGGCTCGCGCTTCGGGAAGACGCCCCAATCGAAGGTGACGGGCAGACCGGCGATCTCCCAATGACCGCTCGGCGTGTCCTTGCCGGAACTCACCTCGGCGGCAAAACCATAGGCCGCCTGGACCGGTGCCGCTGCATCGAGGCCGGCCGGCGCCTGGCCGCTGCTGCCAGCAGCGGCACGGGCAAGACCGAGACGCGTCAGATTGGGCAGGCGCAACGGTCCCTGGCGCAAACCAGGCTTGTCGGCCTTGCCGCTGGCGCAGGTCGCGGCGATATGGCCGAGCGTATCGGCGCCGGTGTCGCCGAAGCGCGCCGCATCGGCCGTCGCCCCGATGCCGAAGGAATCCATGACGAGGATGATACCGCGTGCCATCTCTCTCCTCCGTCGTCTCTCTATTCGCGGCCCGTTACGCCCGGACCTGGCTGGCATCGACCCGGGCGGCGATGATCTGATGGATGATCGGCTTCGCCTCACCGAGCTGGATCACCTGTTGCAGGCGGGCGATCGCCGCATCGGCAGCCGCTTCGCTCGCCGCGTGCACG
>DATMUQ010000801.1:0-3784 GCA_035563795.1 Terriglobales bacterium
CCTGTGGCAATATCTCGTCCAGGGCGGGGTCGAGAATGCGCGCCAGCTGCTGGCCTATGGGGCGAGCCTGCTCGGTCGCGATACGGATTGGCAGGAGCCACGGCCGCTCCTGCGCGCCGGCCTCTATTGGCCGGGCCGCGAGATCCTGCGCATCGACGATCTGCAGCCGCTCTGGCAGGCGGACCGGCCGGTCGCCGGCATCGTCTTCTATCGTGCCCTGTTGCAGGCCGGCAATCTTGCCGCCATCGATGCCCTGATCGCCGCCTTGATCGAGCGTGGCCTCAATCCGTTGCCGATCTATGCGACCAGCCTCAAGGAACAGGTGACGGCCGATCTCATCGACAGCTTCTATCGGGTGACCGGGCCCTGCATCACTCTCAACTGCACCGGCTTCGCCATTTCGCAGCCGGGTGCGAAGACGGCGAAGACGCCCTTCGACAGCGCCGATGCGCCGGTCTTGCAGGTGGTGCTGTCGGGCGACCGGTTGGAAGACTGGCAAAGCAATACCCGCGGCCTCAGCCCGCGCGACCTCGCCATGCAGGTCGCGTTGCCGGAGGTCGATGGCCGCATCCTCAGCCGCGCCGTCTCCTTCAAGACGGCGGCGCGCTATGACGAAGCGACCCAATGCAACATCGTCATGCATGCGCCTGTCGCCGACCGCATCGCTGCGGTGGCCGATCTCGCCGGTGGGTGGACAGATTTGCGGACGACCGCGCCGGCCGAACGCTGCATCGCTTTGGTGCTGGCCAACTATCCCAATCGCGATGGCCGCATCGGCAACGGTGTCGGCCTCGATACGCCCGCCGGCACTATCGCCGTGCTGCAGGCCCTGCAACAGGCGGGCTACGACACTGATACCTTGCCGGTCGATGGCAATGCCCTGATGGACCGCCTGCTGGCCGGCCGCCAGGCGGCGCGGCAACGCGATGCCGGTTCGGTCACCTTGTCCCTGCTCGACTACCAGCGTTTCTTCAATGGCCTCGCGCCGAAGATCCGTGAAGCGGTGATGGCGCGCTGGGGCGGGCCGGAGAGCGATCCCGGTTTCGCCGAAGGCGTCTTCCACCTCGAGATGTTCCGCCAGGGCGGCCTGCTGATGGGGCTGCAGCCGGCGCGCGGCTATCATGTCGATCCGGTTTTGTCCTATCACGACCCAGAGCTCATCCCGCCGCACGGTTACTTTGCCTTCTATGCCTATCTGCGCCAGATTGCCCGCGTGCAGGCGATCGTGCATATGGGCAAGCACGGCAATCTCGAATGGCTGCCGGGCAAGTCGATTGCCTTGAGCGAATCCTGCTATCCCGAAGCGATCTTCGGCCAGGTGCCGCATCTCTATCCGTTCATCGTCAACGATCCCGGCGAGGGCACGCAGGCCAAGCGCCGCGCCAGCGCCGTCATCATCGATCATATGACGCCGCCACTGACCCGGGCTGAGAGCTATGGGCCGCTGCGTGATCTCGAATTGCTCGTCGATGAGTATTTCGAGGCGGTGCAGCTCGATCCGCGCCGATGCCGCGATCTCCGCGAGCAGATTCTCGATCTTGCCCGCAGCAGCGGCCTTGCTGCCGATTGCGGCATCACCCCGACCGACGATACCGATACGGCGCTCGGCAAGCTCGACAATCATCTCTGCGAGCTGAAGGAGCTGCAGATCCGCGACGGGTTGCATGTCTTCGGCCGCGCGCCCGAAGGTCATCAGCTCACCGATCTTCTGGTCGCGCTCACCCGCCTGCCACGCGGCCGGAGCGAGGGACGCGACCAGTCGCTGATCCGCGCCTTGTCCGCCGATCTCGATCTCGGCGAAGAATTTGACCCGCTATCGGCTTCGCTGGGCGATGCCTGGGAAGGGCCGCAACCGACAGTATTACGCAGTGTCAGTGATGAAAGCTGGCGCAATGCCGGCGACACGATCGAACGGCTGGAATTGCTGGCGCAGTCATTGGTCAGCGGTGCGACATCCTGCGATCCCGGCTGGCAGCGCACGTCCGAGGTGCTGGGCTATATCGTCGAGGAATTGCGGCCGCTGGTCGAAGGCTGTGGCGCGGGCGAGCTAAATGCCTTGCTGCGCGGCCTCGATGGCCGCTTCATTCCGCCAGGACCGTCGGGTGCACCGACGCGCGGCCGGCTCGACGTACTGCCCACCGGGCGCAATTTCTATTCGGTAGATACTCGCTCGGTGCCGACGCCAACCGCTTGGGCGCTCGGTTGGAAATCGGCCGGCGTGGTGCTGGCGCGGCATCGCCAGGAACATGGCGCCTGGCCGCAATCCTTCGTCCTGTCCGCCTGGGGCACGGCCAATATGCGCACCGGCGGCGACGATCTTGCCCAGGCCTTGGCCCTGATCGGTGCGCGGCCGGTCTGGGATGCCGGTGTCTCGGGCCGGGTCAGCGGCTTCGAGATCCTGCCCTTGAGCCTGCTCGACCGCCCGCGGGTCGATGTCACCTTGCGTGTCTCCGGTTTCTTCCGCGACGCCTTCCCGGCGCAGATCGATCTCTTCGACAGTGCGGTGCGGCAGATCGCCAATCTCGATGAGCCGGATAATCTCAACCCGATCGCCGCCCGCTTCCGGCGCGAGCGCCGGGAACTGATCGAAAGCGGCGTCACCGCGGTTGAGGCCGAGCGCCGTGCCGGCTATCGCATCTTCGGCGCGAAGCCGGGCGCCTATGGTGCCGGCTTGCAGGCGATGATCGATGAGGGTGGCTGGACCGATACCGGCGATCTTGCCCGCGCCTATCTCGCTTGGAGCAGCTATGCCTATGGCGCCGGCACGGAAGGTACCGCGGAAGGCGGGCTCTTCGAGAACCGTCTGCAGCAGGTCGATGCGGTGCTGCACAACCAGGACAACCGCGAGCACGATCTCCTCGATAGCGACAATTACTACCAGTTCGAGGGTGGCCTCGCCGCCACCATCAAGCATCTGACCGGCCGCAAGGCAGTGGTCTGGCATAACGATCATTCGCGTCCCGAGACGCCGCGCACCCGCAGTCTCGACGAGGAGATCGCCCGTGTGGTGCGCGCTCGCGTCGTCAACCCGAAATGGATCGCCGGGGTCATGCGTCATGGTTACAAGGGCGCTTTCGAGATGGCGGCGACGGTCGACTATCTCTTCGCTTTCGCGGCGACCTCCGATTGTGTTGCCGACCATCACTTCGATGCCGTCTTCGAGGCCTATCTGATCGATGAGACGGTGCGCGATTTCCTCAGCGCCAACAATCCGGCCGCCTTGAAGGAAATTGCCGCGAAACTGCTGGAAGCACAGGAGCGCGGGCTGTGGAAGTCCCGCTCTAATGCCGCTTACGACCATTTGAGCCTGTGGGCAGGAAGGAGCTTGGCATCATGAGCGCCGAGACAGAAATGACGCCGGACGAAATTCAGCGCGCCAATGAGAAATCGGCCAAGCGCAAGGAAGCCCGCGACAAGATGATGGCGACCAAGACCCGGGAGAAGGGTCTTGTCATCGTCCATACCGGCAAGGGCAAGGGCAAGTCGACGGCGGCTTTCGGCATGGTGATGCGCTGCGTCGGCCATGGCATGAAAGTCGGTGTCGTGCAGTTCATCAAGGGGGCCTGGGATACCGGTGAGCGTACGGTGCTGGAACGCTTCCCCGATCTCTGCGAGATCAAGGCGATCGGCGAGGGCTTCACCTGGGAAACCCAGGATCGCGCCCGCGATATCATGTTCACGGAACAGGCTTGGGCCGAGGCCTGCCGCATGATGGACGATCCCAGCTTCAAGCTGGTGCTGCTGGACGAGCTCAATATCTGCCTGCGCTACGATTATATCGATG
>DATMUQ010000802.1:0-5331 GCA_035563795.1 Terriglobales bacterium
TTGAAGGCGACTTTGTGAGACCCGCCCAAACCGTAATTCTCGTCGTTGCGCAGCAGGACGGTTTCGATATGCCGCAATTGCGCGAGCGCGGCCGCCGCCCGGTTCACTCCGTCATCTTTGGATTGGTTGTCGACGATGACCAGGCGAGAGAAACGCCTCTGCGTCGCTTCGTCGAATTGGGCGATGACGCGACCGATCTGGTTTGCGCAGTTATACATCGGCACGAAAACCATGATGCGGTCTGCACGGTCGGCGACGGCTTCGCTCAAGGCTCCGCTCCGTCCTGGAGCTGCGCGCCGGGCAGTTTCATGAAACGAGATTTTGTCTGCCTGATCAACGACCAAGGCCCCTCACCTAGAGCCGGATCGCTTTAGACGGGGTCGCTCTGCGATTTTGTCTAAAACGTGAATCCGTCTCTCCTCAATAAGATAGAGGGCGATTCACGTTTTTGGCGGCAGCAAGCCTGCTTCCGTCAAGAATGATCGCGCTCTAGCCCACCGCCATCAAAGAATAAGCATTACCGATGTTTTGGTTAATTATTCGTTGATTCGGTTGATAATCGGCTCTTGCGAAGGCGTTGTTTCGGCTTTCTCAACCGTGTTCTTAGAAGACGCCGTAGATGAAGCGGTATTTCACCTTGCCGCAGTAATCGCGATATGTCGGATCGGCCATTAGCGTCCGTTCCTCGCGCAGGGCCCGCAGCACTTGGGCCAGGCAAAAGCCTACAATGACGACACAGTTGCTCAACGTGAAGTTTCTGAGCAGGAAAGCGAAATCGATGACAAGGTAGCCGATATAGAGCGGATGCCGAACATATCGGTAGGCACCTTCGACTTTGATGGCCCGGTGTGCCGCCACCAGGCCGAACGAGCGTCCCAGGCTCAATTTCGCATAGATGGTCCACAGCACGCCGATGATGGCGATGGAGCTGGCAACGACTTCCGAGACGAGCGCTGCATCCTGCACCGCCAACGTGAACAGCGGAACAACAAAGGTCGCAAAAATCGTGAGGGCGGCATAGGCGGGATTGCTGTCCCGGAACGTCGGCCGGCGCGACAGGATGACAAAGGCCAGCGTGATGACCTCGGAAGTCAGGAAGAGCAAGGTGGTGATGCGGCTGGTATCCAGCAGATAGCTGCGCCCGATGCGATAGATGAAGAATGACATGCTCGAGGCGGTCAGGATGCGAAAGAGCGAATCGATCGCAAAAGCAACGTTCGACTTATTCATCTGCGCCAGCTGCCGCCCCTGCCCATCCCGCAACGACTATCGGGCCTGATCAATCAGCTGTCAAACCATCGCAAAGGGCCGCGGTAAGTCTTCGGCAAGGAAAGGGCCGTGGGATGTCATGGGCACCGGTTGGGGCGACTCGCCCGCCGGCAGGGGCCGATACGGTCGGTCCCGGGTGCGGAATAAGTCCCCACTGTGATCGTTATCACCAAAACAGTACGTGATATGTTCCCCATGTGGCACCCGACGCGCCTGACTCCGCGCCAAATCAAGATCCGCCAGCGTCGCGCTATCGCGGCGGTAGAGACGATCCTACGCGGTGAACTGCCGAATGCTTTGGGCATGTCCGCCCAGGCAACCTCCTTATACCTAGTCGATGAAGGCAATCCCACCGGGCGCGCCGCCCACAGGGATATCGGACAACTGCCGGCCGATCCCATCCCGGTGCGCGATATCGCGCCGGTAAAGGGGTCGCCCTTTCACCTGGCGACAACCTACCAGCACCAGCTTTGCGGCGAGAGTTCCGGTCACCTGATGCCGCTGTCGCAGGGCATCATGCTGCGCGACATCCGGGTTCCACCCGGCAGCCATCCCCGCGGCGAGTGGCTCACCTGGTACACGGCGATCCGGTTTGCCGAGACCTGCGGCGCGCTGCTTGGTGAATCCAAGCTGGTCATTGTCGAGCCGCCGCTCGACGCGGCTCCCCTCCTGGAATGCCTGGACTGCGACATCACCATGGACGAGCGCTTCGGCACGCACGTCGCGGTCAAGCAGATCGAGATCAACCTGCCGCCCACGGAGGGCAAGGATCGGGCGGCCGAAGCCGCGAAGCTGGTCAAGGCGTATCTGAGCTCCCGCTATGAATCGCTGCAATGGCGGGGTTTCCAACTGCTGAAGCCAATCACACCCTATCAGATGAAGCAGATCCGCAGCACCATCGGCATCGATAACGGCCATCTCGGCCGGTAGCAGCCGCACACTTCCCGTGATCTTGTAAAGAATCCGCTTAGCTGCGTGAGGTCGCACGACCGTGTTGCCACGCCCATGCCATTTGCCGATTCCAGATACCCCCCAAAAAAAGAGGCGCCCGATTGGGCGCCTCCGAGTTTCGACTTTCGCTTTCTTAGGTGATCACAGAGATCCCGTGATGATGTCATGCGTGTGATCGGTACCGACGCTGATATTCGCAGCAGTGTGGCCCGTCAGCGTGATGGTCAGGTTGGTGCCGGTGATGGTGAGATCCACATTGGCACCGTTCTGCGTGATGACGACGTCGGCCGCACGATTGGCCGTCGCCACGCCGAGCGAGTCAAACACGGCATCGAGGTCCAGGTGATCCGATTCAGTCGCCGCATTGCCTGCCGTATGATCCGTAAAGTTCTGGATCACGTCATGCACGGCCACCGACGGATTGCTGGAAATGACGACAGTGTCATGGCCGCCGCTCGCGCCGAGATCGACAGTGGTAGCACCGGTACCGATGAGCACATCATCGGTACCGGATGTGACCTTGTCCGTTGACGAGCTGTTGATCGTCTCCGCCGTCGTGTTCGTGTGGTGATCGATGATGTGATCCGTCGTCGGATACAGCGTCACATCGATGCCCGAAGACGAGGTGTGCTTGTCGCCATCGCCATCGGTGATGCTGGTCGGAGCCGTTACTTCGACCGGCGACCCGGTCACGGTGGAGACAACCTCGAAGCTGTTCACCGAGAAAGAGTTGTCGGAGTGATAGTCGACCTCAAGCCGTTCGAACGAGCTGGTGCCGGTGACGAGGAAGGTATCGCCGGCATGCACATTGGTGACAATGCCCGTTGAAAGATCGATGGTCCGCTGCGCCGTCACATCGACGCCGGCATTCATGACGACGATGGACAGGATCGCAACCTCGGTCTCCGCCGTGAACTGGGCGAAGGTCGTGGCCGCCGTGTTGTTGTCAAGTGTCGGGTTTGCAAGCGTGATCTGGATGCCGGACGTACCGGAACCCTTCACCTGACCGACATTGAACGACATTTCCGTCGCCGTGTAATGCTTGGTGAAATCGAAGCCGTTCGCGGTCGAGGTGGTACCGGTGGCCCCGATCACCAAATCGGTTCGAATGCCTTCACCCTTGTCGATCCACTGGTTGTTGCTGCCAATATCCTGCGACGAGGTGTTGACAGTGTCGCTCTGGCTGAAGCCGGTGATCAGCAGCTGATCGCCGGTATTGCTGCTCGGGTCACTGACGGCGAGCCAGTTGTTCTGGCCGGCCGGGGCGCCCTGCAAGGCCGAGAAGTTGAGGCCGGCGCCGTTATCGATCGTCTGCAGCACCTCGAAAGTATAGGTGTTGCTGCCGGGATTGGGCAGGATCTCAAAGACGATCTTGCTGGAGTCTGCACCGGTCGCATCCGTCGTACCGACCACATTGTTGCCAACATGGAACCAGTAGATGTCATGGCCGTTGGATTGCAGTACCTGGCTGGTGTCGCCGACCATGCCGGTCACCTTGGTGCCATTCGTGACATCGATGCTGAACGAACCGAAGCCATCGACACCGGTATGGCCGGTGATATCGAGGCTGCCCGACACCGTCGCCCCGACCTTGTCCGCGGCGAACAGATCCTGCGGATGGAAATCCGACGGTGCATCGTCATAGAAGTTCAGGGTCAGGCCATTGGTATCCGTGGTGCTGGCCTTGTCGCCATCGCCATCAGTTGCCGTCTCGGTGACATGGATCAAGCCCGCGACCGACACGACGTCGTTCGGGTCGCTGGCATTCGGCTGGAAGATTGCCCGGTATTCGTCCAGGGTCACGGTGGTGCCGCTGAGCGAGACCGCGAAGGCCAAGGCGCCGGCCGGATTGTTCCCGACATGCCCTTCAACCTTGGAGCCGTTCTGGAACAGGTAGATCTCCTGGCCCGTCGCCGTGTCCTTGATGCCCGAATCCGTGCCTGTTCCCGCTGTCGTGCCGAAGGCGACGCCGCCGGCCGTGGTCAAGGCATAGGTCAGGGAGTTCGAGGCAGCCGCACCATCCGCACCGTAATTCACGGCGTTGAACAGGCCGGCGATGCTGCCGGTGTTCTCGGACAGGATACCGACCGGGGTCGTCTCGCCAGCGAGCTGCGTACCCGGTGTCTCGTCGACCGAGATGGTCACCGTCGTGCCGCTGGAAGAAACCGTCGGCGCATCGTCGAAGAAAGTAAAGGTTAGGCCGTTGGTATCGGTGACGCTAGCCTTGTCACCATCGCCATCGGTCGCCGTCTCGGTGACATGAACGATGCCGGTGATCGACACGCTGTCATTCGGGTTGCTGGCATCCGGATGCTGGATCGCCCGGTTCTGGTCCAGGGTCACCGTGGTGCCGCTCAGCGAGACCGTGAAGGCCAGAGCGCCGGCTGGGTTGTTGCCGACATGGCCTTCAACCTTCGAGCCGTTCTGGAACAGGTAGATTTCCTGGCCCGTCGCGGTGTCCTTGAGACCGGAGTCCGTGCCCGTACCGGCTGTCGTGCCGAAGCCGACGCCACCAGCAGTGGTCAGAGCATAAGTCACGGAGTTCGAGGCCGCCGCACCATCAGCGCCGAAATTCACGGCGTTGAACAGGCCGGCGATACTGCCGGTATTCTCCGAGAGGATGCCGCCACCCGGCGAGGTTTCGCCCGCCAGCTGGTTGCCCGGAGTTTCGTCGACCGAGATGGTCACCTTCGTGCCGCTGGCCGAAACCGTCGGACCGTCATCATAGAAGGTCAGGGTCAAGCCATTGGTATCGGTGGTGCTGGCCTTGTCGCCATCGCCATCGGTCGCCGTCTCAGTGACATGAACGATGCCGGTGATCGACACGGTGTCGTTCGGGTTGCTTGCATCCGGATGCTGGATCGCCCGGTATTCATCCAGGGTTACCGTGGTGCCGCTCAGCGAGACCGTGAAGGCCAGAGCGCCGGCCGGGTTATTGCCGACATGACCTTCGACCGTCGAACCATTCTGGAACAGGTAGATTTCCTGGCCCGTCGCGGTGTCCTTGAGACCCGAATCCGTGCCCGTACCCGCCGTCGTGCCGAAGGCAACGCCACCGGCCGTCGTCAAGGCATAGGTCAGGGAGTTCGAGGCAGCCGCACCATCCGCACC
>DATMUQ010000803.1:0-5817 GCA_035563795.1 Terriglobales bacterium
CAACCAGCCCTTCTGGCGGGGCTGAGGCAATCACGCCAATCCGGGTACAAGCGACCGGGTACAAGCGACCAGGCCGTTCGCCCTGGCCTTCCCGGCGGAGAGCTATGTTCCGGTTGACTGGGGCGGCCAGCCTTTTTGCCGCTTCTCGGCCGCGATCCGCTCGGATATGAGGAAGGAGTTGAGGCGTCGGTTGCCCAGAGACCGGCTCGGACGCCCATTCCCATTCCGAACAGAAGACCGCCGCCAGCATGTCCTCCCGTCCAGCCGCCAATCCCGGCAAGGGTATTATCTTCTATCTCATCGGCGTCTTTTTCTTCGCCTGCAATGATGCGCTCGGCAAATGGCTGGTGGCCGATTACAGCGTCGGCGAAATCATGCTGCTGCGTGCCGTCGGCGCGGTGCCGATCCTGGTCCTAGTGGCCATCGCGACAAAGAGCAGCCTGAAGATACAGGGGCATTGGCCGCTGCATATCTTCCGCGTGCTCTGTCTCACCGGCGATTCCTTCAGCTTCTATTATGCGACGCGCAGCATGCCACTGGCCGATGTCATGACCTATTACATGGCGGCACCGCTGATCATCACCGCCTTCTCCTTCTTCCTGCTGGGCGAGCGGGTCAGGCTGTTCCGCTGGACGGCGGTGATCGTCGGCTTCGTCGGCGTGATCATCGCTTTGCAGCCGACCGGCGCTGCCTTCTCGCCGGCTGCGGTGATCGCCCTCATCGGCGCCACCTTGTTCGGCCTTTCGATCGTCATCACCCGCAAGCTGAGCGACGTGCACTGGCTGCCGCTGGTGACCTGGCAGTTCTTCGGTGCCGGCTTGATCGGCGCCGGTGTCAGCGTCTTCGACTGGGTGACGCCGGGTGCCGTCGATATCTTCCTGATGTTCCTGGTCGGCATTGTCTCGGCCGCCTGCTTCGTGCTGATCACCAAGGCGCTCTCCATCGCCCCGGCCTCGCTGCTGGCGCCGTTCCAGTATTCCGCCATCCTCTGGGCGGCGCTCCTCGGCTGGATCATCTGGCATGATGCGCCGACCATGCATATCGTCATCGGCAATTGCATCATCATCGGCAGCGGTCTCGTCATCTTCTACCGCGAGAGCCGCATCAAGGTGAATGTCAGCCGAGAACGGGTCGAACCGATCCCCTGAGCTGCGGCCGCTGCTCTAGGATTCCCGGCGCAGAATCTCCCGCACTTCCATCAGGATCAGGCCGAGTTTGTTCAGCCCGTAACCATTTCCGCCGTCGGCCCAATAGCTATCGTTAGCGGTATGTTCGACAAGCGTGGATTCACCGGTAGCAAGAAGTCCAGCTCTTATCTCGGCGTGCTGGCTGAACTTTGCTAGGACGGCCTTGCGCATGACATCGTCTTTGGCTGTTTCCCAGTCGGCGCGCAAGGGATACGACCGATTGCGTCCCATCTTCGCTGCTTCCATTGGGGAGACGGTCAGACGGATCGCCTCCGTATAGGCGGGATCGGTAAATTTCTGTGCCTGAAAATAGTGCTCCGAAGTGGGCCAGGTAAGGCCGTCGAGATCGATCGGATAGGTAGCGAAATTTGACATATAGCCGTATGCATCGCCGGTCCGGTAGAACTTGATCACGTGATCCTTGGTCATAAGTCCTCTGCTTTGAAACCAACGGTCACGGAAGGTCCGTTGCTGGATTATTGTCGCCGGACGGACGCTGTTGTCGGTGTCCAGAATATTTACGAGGTCTCGAAGCGTTCCTTGCCTGTCCAGTTCCATCTTATAGGCCATGTTACCGTCGCCCATGCTTAAGCACATGCCGGACGGATACACAGTTTCGCTGGCACCAAAGCAGACCAACAATAGATTCTCGGCCTCAAGCTGTTTGCGCAATTCAGTTAATGCGTGAAACATCGGGTGAGGTGTCGCGCCAACAAACAAGCGACCATCAAAGGATAACGCTAACGCATAGAGGTCCCGATCCAGATGGGTCGTTATCTCCAATTGACCCCAGCGATGCTGGCCATCAGGTAAAACCAGTTCTACCTGCCGAGTTTCCGTCTCCATGCTCATATGTCGAGACCGTTTGCGAAGCCCGTTCCAGCCAGATTCTTGCATCGATTGTGGAAAAAGGCGACGCCTATATATTTTCGTTGATTATCCAGCCTCGGTGAACAGTCTTATCATCTTCCGGCCCCTCGACGCTGCGCCGCTTCCCGCCTAAGTCTTAGATAGAGATATCAGGCGAGGCGGCCCATCCGGGCCTGCTGTCATGGCAGAAGATGGAGACGCGGTATGGGCAAGCTGGTCGACGGGCAATGGCATGACGTCTGGTATGAGACGGCCGAAAGCGGCGGGCGCTTCCAGCGCAAGGAATCACAGTTCCGCAACTGGGTCACGGTCGATGGCGCGGCGGGGCCGAGCGGAACCGGCGGCTTCAAGGCCGAGGCCGGGCGCTATCACCTCTATGTCAGTCTCGCTTGTCCCTGGGCCCATCGCACGTTGATCATGCGGGCCCTCAAGGGGCTCGAGGAGATGATCTCCGTTTCCGTCGTCAACTGGCTGATGCTGGAGGAGGGCTGGACCTTTGCCGATGGCCCCGGTGTCGTGCCGGATTCCGTCAACCACGCCCGCCTCCTGCACCAGGTCTATACCAAGGCCGATCCGCGCTATAGCGGCCGCGTGACCGTGCCGGTGCTGTGGGACAAGCAGCAGGGCACCATCGTCAACAATGAGAGTGCGGAAATCATCCGCATGCTGACCAGTGCCTTCGATCATCTCGGCGCCAAAGTGGGCGACTACTATCCGGCCGATCTGCGCAGCGAGATCGATATGGTGAATGCCCGGGTCTATGACACGCTCAATAACGGCGTCTACAAGGCCGGCTTTGCCACCACGCAGGCGGCCTATGAAGAGGCCATCGCACCGCTTTTCGCCACCCTGGATTGGCTGGAGGCGCGGCTTACCCATCAGCGCTTTTTGGTCGGCAACCGCCTGACCGAGGCGGATATCCGGCTCTTCACCACCTTGGTCCGGTTCGATGCCGTCTATGTCGGCCATTTCCGCTGCAATCTGCGGCGGATCGAGGATTATCCCAATCTCTCCGGCTATCTGCGCGATCTCTATCAATGGCCGGGTGTCGCCGCGACGGTCAACATGCAGCACATCAAGAACCACTATTACCAGAGCCACCGCACGATCAATCCGAACGGCATCGTGCCGCTGGGGCCGCTGCTCGATTTCACCCGCCCGCATCACCGGCAGAAGCTGGCTGCTATTGCCTCCTGAGAGCGGCGGGTGTCCGTCCGGCTGCTACCGGCTCAGGAGCGATGCAAACCGAGCGATAGCAAAGACGGACGCGCGGGCTGGCGCTGCAGGCAGTCCATGGCCGTCTCGAAGCAGAGCGGCCGGTCGAAGTAATAGCCCTGGCCGTAATCGCAGCCGAGGCTTTGCAGCATGCGGAGATGCGCCTCTTCTTCGACGCCCTCGGCGACGATCTGCAGATCCAAGCCCTTTGCCAGGCCGACCACGGCGCGGACGATCTCCATGCTGCGTTCCTGTTGCAGCATGGTCTGGGTGAAGGAGCGATCGATCTTCAACTCATCCAGCGGAAAGCGGTGCAGATAGCCAAGGCTGGAATAGCCGGTGCCGAAATCGTCCAGCGAGACCCGCAGGCCCAGCTCCTTGCAGTGATTGATCCAGGCAATGGCGAAGTCGTGATCGTCGATCAGGACGCCCTCGGTCAGCTCGATCTTCAGCTGATCTGCCACGACGCCATGGGTCTTCATGTCCTGCAGCAGGTCATTGAAGAAATCCGGTGATTGCATCTGCAGCTTGGTGACATTGATGGCGACGCGGATGCGCTGTGGCCGGCCTTGCTGGTCGAGCGCCTGCTGGAACCGGCTGACGGCGCGACAAGCCTCGGCGATGACCCAGCGGCCGATCGGCACGATCAACCCGGTATCCTCGGCCAGCGGCACGAATTTGTCCGGTGTCACGAAACCGCGTTCGGGGCTCTGCCAGCGGATCAGGGCTTCGAAGCCGGCGATCTGCTCATCGGCGAGACTGACGACCGGCTGGAAATAGAGCTGGAACTCGTTGCGGTCGATCGCCTTGCGGAGATCGCCTTCCAGCCTGATCCGCTTCATCACGCTCTGGTTCTCGCTGCGCGGCAACAAAGCCGGCTCGTGGAGGGGATCCGCATCGTCGCCGGCGCGGGCTTCGCTCAGGACCCGGCGATAGCGATCAAGGATCATGCGCAAAAGCAGGGCGACAACCTCGTCGCAGCGATCGACATGGACCAGCAACTGATCGCGGGAAATCACCAGCAGCTCGATATCGGTCAAGGCGCGCGCAGTAGCCGAGCGAGGCAGGTTGTCGATCACCGCCATCTCGCCGAAGAGATCGCCTTCGCCGAGAAGACCAATCGGTTGTGTCTTGCCGCCTTGCGCGATCGCGACTTCGACCTGGCCGCTTTCGATGTAATAGGCGCTCTGGCCGATATCGCCCTGATGGAAAATAACCTCGCCGGCGCGGAACGAGACCGTCATGAGGCCGCGTGTCATGCGATGCCTCGATCTTCAGCAGGACCGTGGATCTTCAGCAGAAGCGGGCAGGCGACCGGACATAAAGACAGCGATCGATCAAGCGCTTGCAGCGGCGCCAATTCCCCCATGCGGCGACAGGACATCGGTAATCAACTCTCGGCAATAAAAGCAATTCCAGAGATTGAGGTCGCTCTACTAGGACATTAAGCCCGGTTAGGCAATCCCGAAGCACACCGGTGTGACCACAATCATCAAACAGTCATCTGGCATTTGGCTTTAATTTGAGGCTTTGGCGATCGCATCGATGGTGGCGATGCCGGAGAGATAGGCGCCGTGGCAAGTCGAGAAATAGTCGGGCGAAGTGGCCTCGCCGGCGAAATAGAGGATGTCGTCGATCGGCTTTGCAAGTTCCGCGCGGCGGCGGTGCGAGCCGGGCAAAGCGGAGGAATAGGAGCCGAGCGTCCAGGGATCGCCCGCCCAGGCGGTGACGATGGTGCGGTCCGACAAAGCCCGGCGGATGTCGCTGCCATAGACGGCGACCAGATGATCGGTGAGATGCGCGACGCTGGCGGCCTGGCCGGCATGTTCCAGCCATTCGCCGAACCGGCCGCCGGTGACACCGACCACATAATCATTACCGAAGGGCCGCAGCTGGATCGCCATCGGCGGTTCCTCCCGCTCGGAGAAGACGGTGATGCTGAGCGGTGCATCGGGGCCGAAGGGATTATGGTTGAGCTTGATGCCGATGCGATTGTGAACGCCCAGCGGCACCCGTGCTGCCGCGTCAGTCTTCCAGTCGGGCAGAGGTGGGTCGAAGACAATGCGACCGGCACTCAGCATATTGGTCGAGACGGTGATCACCAGCCGACGACCGCGCAGGGTGCCCTTCGGTGTCTCGACGCTGACACCCTTGCTGCCCCAGCTCACTTTTGTGGCGGCAGCATTCAGGGTTACCGGCACATCGGCGGCCCAGCGCGCCACCAGGGCACCATAGCCTTCCTCCACCGGCCAGTTCTCGCCGGTATCGTCATAGGCAATCATGTCGACGGCCGAGGCCTGGTCCATGTCGCGCGAGGTATAGAGCGAGAACCAATAGGCCTGGAAGGCCGCCCAGGGATGGTCATGATCGACGAGATCGGCGACGGCGACATCCTCGCCGCGCGCGACGGATGCTTCATAGGCAGCATGGTTGGCGACACCCAAGGCGGCGATCGCCGTCTGCTCGGCCGGGCTGGCCCAGCCGCGCGCGCTGAACACCGTCGGTTTCCACGCGCCGCTCTTGAAATAATGGAAGCCGAGCCGGT
>DATMUQ010000804.1:0-2180 GCA_035563795.1 Terriglobales bacterium
CCCCCATTGACCGGCTTGGCAGTGAGCCCGCCCGGCAGGGAGTTGGTCTTACGCGGATGTGTCGTCTGATGAAGGCTGGTCATGGGGGCAATCTCCTATATTGTCCCGATTGTATCGGTATAATCTGCACAAGAAAGATCGCATTGACACCATATTGCGTCAATTGTTACATTGTCATGGGTACAATTTAATCCGAGGCAGCAGACCGCCATGGCAATCTGGGCACCCGATATCTCGCAATATGATGGGCCGCGCTATCTGGCGATTGCGGATGCGCTGACCGCAGATGTGCGCACGCGCCGCCTGATGCCGGGTGATCGGCTGCCCACGCATCGCGATCTTGCCTATCGCCTCGGCGTCACTGTCGGCACGGTCACGCGCGCTTATAACGAGGCAGAACGGCGCGGCCTGATCGGCGGCGAAGTCGGCCGTGGCACCTATGTCCGCGGCGATCTGGTGCGCCGCCTGCCCGAGCCCTTCCAGCTTGCCGCCCAGACCACGCCACAGACCCTGGTCGATCTCAGCATCAATTTCCCGACACCGATGTCGGGCGACGAATTGCTGGCCGAGAGCCTGCAATCGATCGCGGCACGCCCTGGCATTGCCCGGTTGATGGATTACCACCCCCATGCCGGGTTGCAGCATCACCGCGAGGCCGGTGCACAATGGATGAGCAATTTCGGCTTCACCACCACAGCCGATCGCGTGATCGTCACCTCGGGCGGCCAGCACGCCATGACGGCTGTCGTTGGCGCCCTCACCCAGCCCGGCGACGTCGTCGTCACCGAGAACCTCACCTATCCGGGCATGCGACGCCTTGCCGATTTCCTGCGTCTCAAGCTGCATGGCCTGCCGCTGGACCAGCACGGCATCGATCCCGACGCGCTCGACGCCGCCTGCCGCAATCTGCAGCCGAAAGCACTCTATTGCGTCACCAATATCCAAAATCCGCTCGGCTATGTGGTGCCGGAATCGCGGCGCCGCGAGATCGCCGAGGTATGTCGTAAGCATGGTGTGAAGATCATCGAGGACGATCTCTACGGCTTCCTGCTCGATGACCAGCTGCCGTCGCTGACCAGCTTCGCGCCGGAGCTCGGCCATTACATCAACTCGGTGTCGAAATCGATGTGCCCGGGCCTCCGCGTCGGCTATCTCGCGATCCCGCCGGAGGGCCAGGACGCCTTCGCCCAGGTGGTCCGCTCCACCACCTGGATGGCGACGCCATTGACAGCGGAAATAGCCAGCAACTGGATCCAGAACGGTACCGGCCTGCGCCTGGTGCACCAGCACAAGGCGGAAGCGATTGCCCGCCAGCAACTGGCGCATGACATTCTCGGCGACTGGGACATCCAGGCGCATCGGGCTGGCTACCATCTCTGGCTCACCCTGCCGGAAGGCTGGAGCGCCGATAATTTCGCCCTGGAAGCCCGCTTGCGTCAGGTCGCGGTATCGCCGGCCGGAACCTTCGCCTTGAACCGTGCCGCACCTTCCGGCGTGCGGCTCTGTCTCTGTGCCCCGGCGGATCGCGCCACCTTGCAGCAGGCGCTGGAGACCCTGGCCGATCTGCTGCGGCAGCGGCCGGCCAGCCGGGCGGGCATGGGGGTTGTCTGAGCGCCAGCCAGCTCATAAGTAACATCGACCAATCAGGCGGCGCGCGACAGCGCCGCTCTACAATAATCGATCAGTGCGGGGAAACGGCATGACAGGCGCAGATCCGGCGCAAGCGGCGCTAGCGAATGATCCATCGCGCAACGATCATTCACGCCGCGAAGAAATGTGGCACGGTTTGCGGGCGACCTTTCCGCTGATGGTGGGCGCCCTGCCCTTCGGCCTGATTTTCGGCTCCCTTGGCATCGCCCAGGGCTTCTCGCCATTGCAGGTGATGAGCATGTCGCTCTTCGTCTTCTCCGGCTCGGCGCAATTCATGGCGGTCGGTCTCGTCGCCAGCAAGGCGGCCATCTGGGTGATCTGGGCCGCGACCTTCATCATCAATCTGCGACACCTCCTCTATGCCGCCAATCTCGTCAGCCATGTGCGCCATCTGCCGCAACGCTGGCGCTTTCCGCTGGCGGCGATGCTGACCGACGAAACCTTCGCGGTGATGGATCTGCGCTACCGCGAGCGCGGTGGTGCCCGCTATGCCCATTGGTACTATCTCGCCTCCTGCGTCGGCATGTGGG
>DATMUQ010000805.1:0-10708 GCA_035563795.1 Terriglobales bacterium
CGGCGGCGAGGGCCATTCGCCGATCTGGTCACGCGCGGTCATCACCTGGCTGACGATTTCGGCGGCGGTCAGGTTGCGCACCAGCTTCTGCGTGCCGGTATGGCAGAACTTGCAGGTGAGGGTGCAGCCGACCTGCGAGGAGACGCAGAGCGTGCCGCGATCGGATTCCGGGATATGGACCGATTCCACTTCCTGGCCGTCGGGGAATTTCAGCAGCCATTTGCGGGTGCCATCGATCGATTTGCGGTCAACGGTGATCGCCGGGCGCTGCACCACGAAGCGCTCGGCCAAAGCGGCGCGGAAATCCTTGGAGAGGTTGCTCATCTTGGCGAAATCGGTCTCGCCGCGATGATAGATCCAGTTCCACAACTGCTTCCCGCGGAAGGCCGGCTGCTTGATCTCGGCCATGGCGGCGGTCAGCTCTTCGCGGCTCAAGCCGACGAGATTGACGAGGCCAGCTTGGCTGGCATCCGGCTGCGGCATGATTGTCGGCTCCGTGACCAGCGCCTGCTGCTGTTGTTCCTGCATCTGCATATCGCACCTCATGGCGCCACCATCCCGGCTGCGCCGCCTTGAAACTGTCTGTTATGGCATCCGCGCCGGACTTAAAGTCCGCAGGCAGCGGTGATCTTGTCATAGGCGGCGCTGAAGCCGCTCAAACTGTATCGGTCCTCGCCGGTCCGACCTTTCGAGGTGGTCGCCCGCAGGGACAGGTAATCGTTCTTTTTCATCGCCGCGACGATCGCCTTGTCCTGGCTGTCGCTGCTGCTCCAGGCGCGGTCGCCGGTGATCTTCTGCAGCGTGAAGCTGCGCTTACCGATCCTCAGGCTCACCGCCGTGCCCTTGCGCGGCTCGAAGCCCAGGATCACGCTCACCTGGTCGCGCGCCATGCCCTTCTCGGCATGGGTCACCAGCAAAGCCGTCTGGCCGCGTCCGGCAAAGGCCGGGCTGTCATTCTGCGGCGTGCTGCTGATATAGCACAAAGTGACGCCCTGCTGCGGCATGGTCTTGGCCTGCCAGTCGCCGAAGCTGCCGAGATTGGTCGACGCCCCGGCATCCTTGGACGATTTCGCGTCCGGCGCCTGGCCGGTCGCCGAATTGTCAGCGGCCCGGGCCATAACCGCCCGGCCATCGATCCCGATTGGCGCCGCAATAAACCACAGCCCGGCCAGACAGGCCAGGGCCAAAGACATGATCCGCATGATCCCTACTCCGCCCGCGCTGCATAGCAGGTTAACAAAGAATAATCCAGCCGGCACGGGGGGTTAGATCACATCGCCGTCAACCACCTGTCGCGGGGTCATACAGAAACGCAGCGACGTGGACGGGCGGTCTGGGGCGGCTATAGTGGTCCTTCTCCTTGTCCAGCCCCGGGGATGTCATGCCGATCGTTCTCTGCTTTGGCGATTCAAATACCCACGGAACCAAGCCGATGACCGACCGCGACAGCCAGGACCGCTACGGCCCGGATGAGCGCTGGACCGGAGTTCTCCGCCGGGAACTGGGTGCCGGCTGGACGGTGATCGATGAGGGCCTGCCCGGCCGCACCACCGTCCATGACGACCCGCTTGAGGGGGGCCATAAGAACGGCCGGCGCTACCTGCAGGCTTGCCTGGAGAGCCATCGGCCGCTGGACGCCATCGTCTTGATGCTGGGCACCAATGACCTGAAGGCACGCTTCAGCCTGCCGCCCGAGGATATCGCCGACGGGGTCGATGAACTCTTGAAGATCATCGCCAAGGCCGAAGCGGGTCCCGCCGGCAAGGCGCCGAAGGTACTGGTCCTGAGCCCGCCGCCGCTCGGCAAGCTCTCCCTTTTGGCTGGCATGTTCTTCGGCGGGACGGAAAAATCCCGCCGCCTTGCCCCGCTTTATGCCGCCATCGCCGCCCGGCGCGGCGCCGAATTCCTCGATACCGGTCCGGTCATCCGCAGCAGCGATATCGACGGCATCCATTTCGACCGCGATGCCCTGGAGCCGCTCGGCGAAGCGGTCGCCGCCCGGCTCAAGCACATGTTCCGGTAACCGGCGCTATTCGGCAGCGATTGCCTCGGTCCGGGCCGGATCGGCGGCCGGTCGGGGCTTGTCGCGGGTGGCCAATGCCAGGCCGAGGACAATGACCACGCCGCCGATGATCGATGGCACGGCCGGCACTTCCTGGAACAGCAAGGCCGCCAGGATGGTGGCCAGCAGCGGTTGGCCATAGGCCAGGATGGCGGCCAAAGCGGCAGAGACGGTCTTGAAGGCCTGGACCAGGCAGATCAGCGCCGTCAGGGTGATGACGCTATAGCCCAGCATGTACAGCCAGCCATGGAGATCGCTGGGGGCAAAGCGGGTCTCTAGCACGCTGAAGGGCAGGCAACAGATGACGGCGCCGAAGCTCTGCCAGAAGGTGACGGTGAGGGCCGGGTATTTCCGCGAGAGATGTGCGGTGATCAGGAAGCAGCCGGCATAGAAGAAGGCGGCGCTGATCGCCATCACATTACCGGTGAGGTCGCTATGGCCGCCGGCCCGGTGCAGCGACATGAGAATGATGCCGCCGAAACAGATCAGGCAGCCGGTCCAGAGTTTCCAGCCGGCGCGCTGCTTCAAGAGCCAGGCGCCGAGGATCGCGACCAGTACCGGATAGAGCATGACCAGGACGGTCGCCTCCATCACCGTGGTGCGCAGGATGGCGCCGTTCCACAGCACCAGATCGGCGGCATAAAGCGCCCCGGCGACGAGGCCGAGGATGATATCCTTGCGCGGCATCGGCGCCAGCCAGCGGCGGCGACCCTCCACTTTCGCCATGGTCTGGCGCGCCATCAGCAGGGTCGGCAGCAGCAGGAAGCCCAGGCGCCAAAAGGCGGTGGAGGCGGCATCGACCGGGCTGTCTCGCACCAGGATGGGTCCGAAGGCGGAAAGGAAGACGCTGAGGCACATGAGCCAGAAGCCGGCCGGCATGGCGGAAATCCTTGGATTGAAACCGCTAAAATTATCTTTGACAGTTACATAATGTCATGGAAAACTGTAACCGGTCAAATGCATTTAATTGGTTAAGATATTGCGAGATTGCCGATGAATGCTGCCGTATCCGCTGCCCCGAAAACAGGCCCGGAATCCGAAGCCGGTGGCATCCGCGTGCCCCTGCACGAATTCTGTGGTGGGCGCCTCGCTTTGGATTTCTGCAATTCCTATACGCCGGAACGGCTGGAGGGCGACAATGATCGCTTGCCGGATCTCGCTGCTCTCATCGCCTGGGCGCATCGGGCTGGCTGGGCGCTGCAGGGGCTGACCCCGGCCAGCCTGACCGCCGGCGATCTCCAGGCCTTCCGCTCCCTGCGGCTCAGATTGTGGAATCTCTTCACCGCGGCGATCGACCGGACCGTGGCCGACCCGGCCGATATCGATGCCCTGGACGGCGCCGTCCTCGACGCCTTCTCCTCCTTGCGCCTCAGTCCCGGCAAGCCGGGCGGGCCGCTCTTCTGGCAGGAGACGGCGGGACCGCTGGACAAATTGCGCCATGCCATCGCCCGCGACGCGGCCGATCTCTTGACCGCCGGCGAATTGAAGCGCCTCAAGCGCTGCCCCGGCGATCATTGCGGCTGGCTGTTCTACGACAGCAGCAAGAATGCCAGCCGCCGCTGGTGCGTGATGGAGGATTGCGGCACCCGCGCCAAGGTGCGGAGCTTCCGGGCGCGGCAGAAATCTGACCCGGCCTTCTGACGACGCGACTGGTCCGTCTCTGCACTTTCCAAAGCGGAAATGAAAGCCCCCGAACCGATCAGAAATCGGCCCGGGGGGTGGAGGTACGGCGTCACGTCAATCCGGCATAAGACCGCCCGACTGATCTGGCGCCGATCCGGCGCTGTGGACTGGAGTGTCGTGCCGGATCGCTTAGGCGGCCGCTTTCGTGGCTGCCGGGACTTGCCGGATCAGGTGGTCGAAGGCCGAGAGCGAGGCCTTGGCGCCGTCGCCCATGGCGATGATGATCTGCTTGAAGGGCGTCGTGGTGGCATCGCCCGCGGCGAAGATGCCGTGATGCGAGGTCTGGCCACGATGATCGACCTCGATCTCGCCGCGCGGCGTGAGCGCGATGCTGTCCTTCAGCCACTCGGTGTTCGGCACCAGACCGATCTGCACGAAGATGCCTTCGAGCTCGATATGGTGCTGGCTGTCGGCGTTGCGGTCCTTATAGGCAAGGCCGGTCACCTTGTTGCCATCGCCATGCACTTCGGTGCTGAGCGCCGAGGTGATGATGGTGACATTGCCGAGGCTGCGTAATTTCGCCTGCAGCACGGCATCGGCGCGCAGCTGGCTGTCGAACTCGATCAAGGTCACATGCGAAACGATGCCGGCCAGATCAATGGCCGCCTCGACGCCGGAATTGCCGCCGCCGATCACCGCCACGCGCTTGCCCTTGAAGAGCGGACCGTCGCAATGCGGGCAATAGGCAACGCCCTTGTTGCGATATTCTGCTTCACCGGGGACATTCATCTGCCGCCAGCGGGCACCGGTCGCCAGGATCACGCTGCGGGCCTTCAGGACCGCGCCGCTGGCGAGATGGACTTCGTGTAAACCGTCGTGAGTGGCTGCAGGAACAAGCTTCTCGGCGCGCTGCAGGTTCATGATGTCGACCTCATAGGTCTTCACATGTTCTTCGAGCGCCATCGCCATCTTCGGGCCTTCGGTATGCGTCACCGAGATGAAGTTCTCGATCGCCATCGTGTCCAGCACCTGGCCGCCGAAACGCTCGGCGGCGATGCCGGTGCGGATACCCTTGCGGGCGGCATAGATCGCCGCCGCGGCGCCGGCCGGGCCACCGCCCACCACGAGGACGTCGAAGGCTTCCTTATGCTTCAGCTTCTCGGCGGCGCGGGCTTCCGCACCGGTATCGATCTTGGCGAGAATCTGCTCCAGGCTCATGCGGCCCTGGGCGAAAGGTTCGCCATTGAGATAGACCGAGGGCACGGCCATCACCTGGCGGCTGTCGACTTCCTTCTGGAACAAGGCGCCGTCGATCGACACATGCTTGATCCGGGGATTGACCACACTCATCAGGTTGAGGGCCTGCACCACATCGGGGCAGTTCTGGCAGGATTGCGAGAAATAGGTCTCGAACTGGTAATCGCCGTCGAGGTCGCGGACCTGCTGAAGAACGTCTTCGGCAGTCTTCGAGGGATGGCCGCCAACCTGCAGGAGGGCCAAGACCAGCGAGGTGAATTCATGGCCCATGGGGAGGCCGGCGAAGCGGACCGCGATGGCGGTGCCGGTGCGGCGGATCAGGAAAGAGGGCTTACGCGCATCATCGCCATCGGTCAGCACGCTGACCTGGGGCGAGAGTGCTGCGATCTCTTCGAGGAGCTCCTGCATTTCCCGGGACGCTTCGCTGTCATTGAGCGACGCCACCAGTTCCACCGGCTGCGTGATGCGTTCCAGGTAAGCGGCGAGCTGTTGCTTCAGATTGGCGTCCAACATGGCGGGTCCCCTCTTCAAATCACGGGCAGGAAATCTTGGGTAATCTCACGTGGGTAATTTCGTCGGCCGCCCCTTCCCGGATCCAGGTGTGCCTGGATCCGGGTGGCGACTAACGCAATCGACTTAGATCTTGCCGACCAGGTCGAGCGAGGGGGCGAGGGTCTTCTCGCCTTCCTTCCAGGCCGCCGGGCAGACTTCACCCGGATGGCTGTGGACGTACTGCGCGGCCTTGATCTTGCGCAGGAGTTCCGAGGCATCGCGGCCGATGCCACCGGCGGTGATCTCGATGATCTGGATCACGCCATTCGGATCGACGACGAAAGTGCCGCGATCGGCGAGACCGGCTTCCTCGATCAGCACTTCGAAGTTGCGGCTGATCTTCAGGGTCGGATCGCCCAGCATCGTGTACTTGATCTTCTTGATGGCCGGCGACATGTCGTGCCAGGCCTTGTGGGCGAAATGGGTGTCGGTGGAGACGCTGTAAATTTCGACGCCGAGCTTCTGGAACGCGGCATAATTGTCAGCGAGGTCTTCCAGTTCGGTCGGGCAGACGAAGGTGAAGTCAGCCGGGTAGAAGAAGAAGACCGACCACTTGCCCTTGAGATCCGCATCGCTCACGGAAATGAACTTGCCATCCTTGAACGCTTCGGCCTTGAAGGGTTTCAGGTTGGTGTTAATCAACGACATTTTTATGCTCTCCAGTCCTGGTTAAAAGCAGTTGCGGGGGGATAGATACCAAGTGCTGCCCTATCTATCCAATGGATTATTTAAGACATATTAATCGAATTTTTCGATTGATCGACTGTCGGGCGACCGATCCGGCCAAAGCTGTGACCCGTCACCGAAACGCACCAGTTAAGCAGCTCGCATGCGGCGGACATGGATTGCCGGGTCAAGCCCGGCAATGACAAGGGTGGGGGGAATATCGGCGGAATGCCAGCTACTTACTCACTGTCACCCTCGGGCTTGACCCGAGGGTCCATGGTAGCGACAGCAGGGTTAAGGCCAATCTTAGCTAGGCTAGTTTCTGCTCTAAGACTCTGTGGGCTCGGTTTTCCCCGCCAGCTGCGCCGCGGCATCGCGGGCGAGGCGCTTTTTCTTCCATTTCGGCAAACCGTGGCGGTGCTGCGGCAGGACGGCGGTGGGTCCGCCGACCCGGACCGGGCGTTCGGCGAAGCGGCCGAGGCTGATCATGCGATCATAGATGACAAGGGCCGCGGCGACCGAGACATTGACGCAGAAGCGGGTCGGAATTTTCACGATAAAGTCGCAGCGCTCGACCAAAGCCGGGCTCAGACTGTCCTGCTCGGGCCCCAGTACATAGGCGGCGGCCGGCGGATGGGTGAAGCTGGGGAGATCGACGGCGTCATCGGTCAGCTCGACCCCGACCAGGCGGCAGCCCAACGGCAACGTAAAGTCGCCGAGACCCTTATAGGCATGTACCGGCATGTTGTTGATGGCGATCGAGGTGTCCGCTTGCAGGATCTCGTCGACATTGATCTCAGCCTTGATGGTAAAGGCAAAACTGGCGTGAAAGGCATGCGCGGTGCGCAAGATGGCGCCGAGATTCATGGCCTTCGAGATGCCCTCGACCCCGACCCCGAAATAACCGCGCGGCAACTGACGTTCCATTGTTAACAAACCCATAGAGATCCGATTTGCCGGCAACTTGCATCGCCCGGCCGGCCAAGGCAAGGTGCCGGCAAAAGCGATGATCCAGAATACGCGTACAGGAGAACCATCATGGCGCAAGGCCACGTCCATCTGCATGCCGAATTGCCCTCCGGATCGGACCGGACCACCGCCCCGGTCCTGGTCGAGGTGGTGCGCGGTCAGATGGTGGAGAGCCGCCACCGCGCCACGGTCGCCATCGTCGATGCCGCGGGCCATGTGGTCGGGTCCTGGGGCGATATCGAGCAGCCGCTTTACGGCCGTTCGGCGATCAAGCCGCTCCTGGCCTTGCCGCTGATCGAAAGCGGTGCCGCCGATGCCTATGGCCTCAGCACCGCGGAGATTTCGCTCGCCACCGCCTCGCATAACGGCGAGAAGCGCCATACCGAGACGGTGACGGCCTGGCTGCACCGGGTGGGCCTGACGGTCGATGATCTCGAATGCGGCCCGCATTATCCCTATGACGAACCGACCGCCCAGGCGATGTGGGCGCATGGCGAGCCAAAGACCCGCGCCCATAACAACTGCTCGGGCAAGCATGCCGGCTTCCTCTCGACCGCGAAGCATCTCGGCGAGCCGACTAAGGGCTATATCCAATACGAGCATCCGGTGCAGCAGCGCCTGCTCGGTGTCCTCGAACAGATGTCGGGCTGCGAGCTGGGTTCCGTGCCGCGCGGCATCGATGGCTGCGGCATCCCGGTGATCGCCATTCCGCTCGGCAATACCGCGCTCGCCATGGCACGCCTCGCCGATCCCAGCGATCTCCCGGAGAAGCGCGCCAAGGCAGCGACACGCATTCTCGATGCGATGATGGCCGATCCCTTCATGGTGGCGGGCTCGGGCCGCTTCTGCACCACCGTGATGCAGGCAACCGGTACCAAGGCGGCCGCCATCAAGGTCGGCGCCGAAGGTGTCTATGCCGGCGCTTTGCCGGAGCTCGGTCTCGGTGTCTGCATCAAGGTCGAGGACGGCACCGGCCGCGCCGCCGAGGTGGTGATGGGCCGCGTGCTGCGCCATCTCAAGGTGATCGACGAAGCGCTGGAGATGAAGCTCCATGACGTGCTGACGCCGCCGGTGAAGAACTGGGCCGGCGCCCAGACCGGGCAGATCCGGCCCGCGGCCGATTGTCCGTTCTGATCGTTTCGTGAGATCACAGAAGGTCCGTTGAGATGCGCGCCATCCGCTGCGAGAACTGGGGCAAGGCTGAAGATCTACGCTGGGCCGAGGTGCCGCCGCCACCCGCACCGGCACCACATCAGGTGAAAATCGCGGTGATGGCGGCCGGCGTCAATTTCGCCGATACGCTGATCATCGCCGGCCGCTACCAGGTGAAGCCGGAACTGCCCTTCACGCCGGGTTTCGAGCTCGCCGGCCTGGTCCTCGAAGTGGGCGCCAAGGTCAGTCATGTGAAGCCGGGCGACCGGGTGATGGCACTGGTCGATCACGGCGCTTTCGCCGAGATGGTGCTGGCCGATGGCCATGCGGTCTATCCACTGCCGGTCGGCATGGATTTCGCGACCGGCGCCGGCTTCCCCATCGCCTATGGCACCTCCTATGGTGCTTATGCCTGGAAGGCGCGGCTGCAGAAGGATGAGCTGCTGCTGGTCCATGGCGCGGCCGGCGGCGTCGGCCTGACCGCGGTCGAGATCGGCAAGGCCATGGGCGCGACAGTGATCGCCACAGCGGGCGGTACCGAGAAGCTGCAGATCGCCCGCAGCCATGGCGCTGACTACACCATCGACTATAAGAGCGAGGATATCCGCGAGCGGGTGAAAGCGATCTGCAGCGAACTGGGTCGGACGGGTGTCGATGTCGTCTATGACCCGGTAGGCGGTGCCTGTTTCGAGGCCTCGTTGCGCTGCGTCGCCTGGGGTGCCCGGCTGATCGTGGTCGGCTTCGCCGGCGGTGACGTGCCGCAGATCCCGGCTAATATTCTGCTGGTCAAGAATGTCGACGCGCTCGGCTTCTTCTTCGGCTCGTATCGCCAGAACCGGCCGGATCTGGTCAGCCTGGCCTTTGTCGAACTCGGGCGGATGTTCGAACGCGGCGCCTTGAAACCGCATATCTCGCACCAAATACCCATGGAACAGGTCGCCGAGGCCTTCGATCTCCTGGCCGGCCGCCGATCCACCGGGAAAGTCGTGCTCACGGTGCCACGCTAAGCCTGGACTCCGGCAGGTCTCGTGCCGGTCAGCTAGGAGTCAGGCGGGTCTTCCAGTCTTCGCGATATCGTTAACAGCCGGAACTCAGGGTTTGAGATCACGGTTAAAGGCAGTATAGCTTAGCGGATGACACAAAACCGTCACACGGGTGGCGCAGGAAGTAAGAACGCATGTTCGCCGAATCCAAACTGCTGTTCAAACTCTGGTTGAAAAATCCCCGTCGGATCGGCGCTGTCGCCGTCAGCGGGCCCGAGCTGGCGGCTGCCATGGCGCGCCAGGTACCGGCAGGCGATGGTTATGTCGTGGAACTGGGTGGCGGTACCGGTCCGGTGACCCGCGCCATCCTGGAATCCGGCACGCCGGCCGACCGCCTGGTGGTGCTGGAGCGCGATCCTACGCTGCACCGGCTGCTCTGCGATCGCTATCCGCAGGTGAAGGTCATTCTCGGCGATGCGCTGCATCTGCAAGCGGTGCTGAAGGAACATGGCATCGGCAAGGTGAAAGCCGTGGTCAGCAGCCTGCCGCTGCTCACCATGAAGAAGGCGGTGCAGTATGGCATCGGGGCACAAGCCTTCGCCGTGCTCGAGCCGGGAGCGCCTTTCATCCAGTTCACCTATGGCCTGTTCTCACCCTTGCCGCGTCGTGAGCTCGGCGTTCAGGGCCGGGTGAAGGACCGCGTGCTGCAAAATCTCCCGCCCGCCAGCATCTGGCTCTATCGCCGCCCGGCGCACGGCCATCATCACGACCCCCGCCACGCCCACGCGCTGCGCCGCGCGGGGTGAGCGCGTTCCACTTGCTTCGTCCCTAGCTGAACGCCCCCTCTCCCTAACCCTCCCCCGCGAGGGGGGAGGGAACGCTGTCGCAAGCGTCTCGCTAGATCATCTCCAGATTGGTTTATGGTGAGCGCATTGCTCGTCCTCTTCGGACTAGCACTGACTCGCTCGTTGCGACGTATCGCATCGCCTACCGAGTTCTCGCTGGGCTCCCTCCCCCCTTGCGGGGGAGGGTGGGGGAGAGGGGGTTTGCGAGGCGAATTCTAGAAACTCACTTCTATGGCGTGTTGGTGTCTCACCCCTCATTCAGCTTGGCGATGATCTCGTCGGTGCTGCGGATCTTGGCGACGCGGGGCAGGACTTTCTCCAAGGCGAACTGATGCATCTCCTCCGAGAAGGTGCTGCAGAGATCAGCGGCAACGATCACCGCATAGTCATGCTGCCAGGCATCGCGGGCGGTGGATTCGGCGCCGAAATTGGTGGCGATGCCGCCGATGATGACATGGGTAATGCCGCGCCGGCGCAATTGCAGGTCGAGTTCGGTGCCGTAGAAGGCGCTCCATTGCCGCTTGGTGATGACGATGTCGGCTTCGAGGGCGTCGAGCTCCTTCGGGAAGTCCGACCAGCCGGCTGGCAGGCCTTCCGCC